>JBEQAI010000114.1:0-9403 GCA_041640415.1 Ammoniphilus sp.
GAATGTCCGGCATGCAGAGGGATCACTGAGGGCTCAGTGGTTGATGTAATTGAGATTGATGCGGCTTCTAACCGTGGGGTAGAAGAGATACGGGATGTAAGAGATAAAGTTAAATATGCCCCGACTGAAGTGCGATTTAAGGTTTATATTATTGATGAAGTCCATATGTTAACAACAGAAGCTTTTAATGCCCTGTTGAAAACACTAGAAGAGCCCCCTGAACATGTGTTATTTATTTTAGCTACAACAGAGCCGCATAAATTACCAGCTACCATTATCTCCCGCTGCCAGCGCTTTGATTTCCGAAGTATATCTGCCAAGGCGATGATGGATCGCTTACGATTTATTGCTGCAGAAGAGAACGTAAGCATTTCCGATCAAGCGCTGGCACTTATGGCCAGAGTATCTGAGGGTGGAATGCGAGATGTTTTAAGTCTGTTTGACCAAGTCCTTTCCTATTCCGGCACGACCGTCGAAGTGGAGGATGTCGTGTTAGTTACAGGGGTGGTGTCCCAGAATGTCCTGGGGGAGGTAGCTGAGCTCGTTAGTCAGAAAGACGCGGCTAAATTAATGGAGCTTCTTCATCAGGTGATCGCCGAGGGAAAGAATCCAGAGCAATTTTTACATGATCTTCTCCTGTACTTCCGAGACCTGTTACTATTTAAGACAGCACCAACACTTGATGAACTGCAGCATCGGATTACTGGAGATGAACGCTTCCAAACTTTATCTTCAACCTTTTCTCCGGTATTTTTGTATTCTATAATTGAAAAGCTGAATAAAGTAAGTCAAGACATGAAATGGGCCAGTCATCCGAAGATCGTTTTGGAGATGGGGCTCATTCGATTGGTAAGCGAAGAATCTCCCGTTTCTCAAGAGGAGACTTCAGGTAACACTGCTGTCGTACAAGAACTTCTTCAGCGTATTCAGCGCCTCGAGCAAAAGGTAAGTCAAGTCGGCACCGTCCAAGTCAGCCAGACAGAGGCTCAGCCTGAAGTGCGTAAGGAAGCTCCGAAGCGAATGTCGATGCCATCCACGGTTAAGATTTCGGAGCACCGGATTAAGGAGGTCGCCTCACAATCCCAACCGGAATCTTTGCAAAAGATCATGCAGGTCTGGTCTGATATCTTAAATAAAATCAAGAAAAAGAAAATCCAAGTACATGCTTGGCTCCTTGATGGAGTACCGGTTGCTGTAGGGGCAGGAGGGCTTGTGGTCAGCTTCAAGAGCGCCATCCATCGAGAAACCACAGAGAAGCCACAGCACCGTCAAATTATTGAGGAAGTGCTACAGACTGTATGGGGACAGCCGCTTGACTTGTTAACCCTAATGGAAAACCAATGGCAAGAGATCCAAACTTATGTTTCTCCAGAGCCAATACAGCAGCAAGCACAGCCTAAGCAGGTTGAATCTGACCCTTTTCTTGAAGAAGCAATTAAACTCGTAGGGGAAGATCTTATTCATATCAAAGATTAAAAGGAGGCAATAAACATGCGTGGTGGAATGGGTAATATGAACAACATGATGAAGCAAGTGAAGAAAATGCAAGAGCAGATGATGAAGGCTCAAGAGGAGCTAAAAGAAAAAACGGTGGAAGGAACGGCTAGCGGTGGAGTGATTACCGTGATCGTTAACGGACATAAAGAAGTGAAGGAAATTAAGATCAAGCCTGAAGTTGTAGATCCTGAGGATGTTGAAATGCTGCAAGACTTGCTGCTTGTTGCAATTAATGATGCCATGAAGAAGGTAGATGAAATTAACAGTAAAGAAATGGGCAAGCTAACCGGCGGAATGAATATTCCTGGCTTGTTCTAGGGTGTAAGTGTGTATTATCCAGAACCCATAGCCAAGCTCATTGAAGGTTTTAGCAAACTCCCAGGAATAGGGCCGAAGACGGCCACTCGATTAGCTTTTTTTGTCCTTACAATGAAGGAAGACGATTGCATGGATTTAGCCAAGGCATTGGTAAACGCCAAGCGAAATTTATTGTATTGCTCTCATTGCCAGAATATCACGGACGTGGATCCGTGTTATATTTGTAGTGATAAATCCAGAGAAGCCTCTTGCATTTGTGTAGTTCAAGATCCTAAAGATGTCATCGCCATGGAAAAAACCAAGGAATTCCGGGGGAAATACCATGTGCTTCATGGGGCCATCTCTCCGATGGAGGGAGTCGGGCCTGAGGATATTCGACTGCCTGAATTATTGAATCGATTGAAGGATGATCAGGTTCAAGAATTAATCCTGGCTACGAACCCGAATATTGAAGGGGAAGCGACGGCGATGTATATCTCTCGTCTCATTAAACCTTTTGGCATTAGGGTAACGAGGATCGCTCATGGTCTACCTGTTGGAGGGGACCTTGAATACGCGGATGAAGTCACGCTAACGAAGGCGTTAGAGGGACGAAGAGAGCTGTAAGAACTAGTCTAAACGGACTAGTTCTTTTTTTTATAGACAAGCATACCTTGTAGTATGGGGGAGGGACGGAGCGATGCTTAAGAAAGTACAGCAAAACCTACAGGTTAAAAGAAAGATACAGGAAGAGCGCAGGCGGTTATTGTATGGGGTGGAATTGGCCAAATGTCAGTGGCAATTTGGTCAGATCGATCAGGACGAAAATGGGAATAAGTATGAGCATGTAGACATTTTGGAAAGAAGGTATATGTTTCTTTATCAAATCGCAAAAAAGAAAAAGCTTCATGCGTTGGAATAGGAGGCTGCGGACGTGAGTGCTTCGATTGTTTGGTTGATTGCCGTCTTAGGCATTCTTTTTATTGCGGTTATGGTTAGTCAATCCGTATGGAGTCCTGTACGATGGATAGGCTATGGTTTATTTAAGATAGCCATTGGAGGCGTATTGTTATTTGTGTTTAACTCCATAGCGGGTTATTATGAGTTCTCCATTCCAATAAATCCCATTACAGCAGCGATGTCCGGTTTTTTAGGTCTTCCTGGGTTAGTCTCTTTAGTCCTGATTAAAGCGTTTATCGTCTAGGTCAACCAATCATTTGGTTGGCTTTTTTGTTTTCCTTAATTAGTTCATTGACACATTGGATATATACACCTATAATAACAATGAAAATCATTATCATAAAATTTAGAGGCATAATCAATGAACCGCACGGTAATAGCTCTTACGTTTATAGTGATCAGCGGATTTATGATTCGTTTTCCTTTTATAGCACGGTTTGCTGACAGCTTTGATGCAGTCGACTTCGCCTTGGGTGTTGTTGATTTTAATGTATTAGCTATGCAACCCCATTTTCCGGGGTACCCCATGCTTATCTTGGGTGCCTATGTGATCCACTTGTGGACTCAAGATCCTGTACTAAGCTTATCTCTTCTCAGTGCATGTAGCGGAGCCCTTTTGCCAGTCCCTGTGTACGTCATAGCGAGTCGTATCGCCAATTCCTTGACTGGTTGGATCGTTGCTTGGCTAGTCGCCTTGAATCCCTTGTTATGGCTGTATTCTTTACAGCCGATGTCGGATATGCCAGGAATTCTGTTGGTTTATGTAGCGCTAGGCTTTCTGGCCATTACGGTTTATGGGGAAAAAGGTACTGTCCAACAATGGACGATGGGTACAATCGCCGTCGTTGCTTTTGGGCTGGCCATGGGGATCCGATTGTCTTATTTTCCGTTTGCTGCAGCTTTTCTCTTATTGCTCTTCCTATTGCCTCGATCGTGGAAAGGCTATGGTGTCATCTTAATGGCCGGAATGTTTTCGGTTGCCGCTTGGTTGCTTCCAACAGCCTATCATGAAGGAGGCTTGATCCCTTATTTCCAAATGGGCCTATCGTTTACGCAAGGACATTTTTCAGAGTGGGGAGGGACCGTGGTTGATTCTGAATTAGCTTTCCATGAACGTGTGGGACAAGTGGTAGGTCAATATCTGCTTATGATGGGGGCGGTTGGCCGATTGGAACAGGAGTTGGAGGTAGGTTCTTGGTTACTATGCGCAGTATTTTTTTTAAGCCTTTTTCTTCTGTATCGGCAAATGAACGACAAGCTTTCTCTTCTTTTCTTTGCTCTTCTGTTTGTACCGTACTTGGCTTGGTCCCTACTGGCACAAAATGCGGATAAACCCAGACATATTTTGATTCTTATTCCGCTCGTTCTCCTTGTGACTGTCTGGCTCTGCAAGAAGAGGATCGTGCTTCCTTTCATTCTCTTGATCTCCTTAGTCTATGGATGGAGTGGATGGAACTGGGCAACGCGTTACCAGCAGACGATTCCTCCGACAATCCAGCTAGTGGACTATATTCAGGCTCATTATGATCCTCATGATGTGGTGATCTATACGTGGGAGGAACAGCGAGTCATTCAATATTATGCACCTACCTACTACGCGGAGCGTCTGAAGTCACCTGCATACTTTAGGCAAATGGTTCTCATGCATGCGAATCGTGACGTGAAGGTGTTGTTAACGAGTCAAGTGCTAGAAGGCTTTGGGCTGTACAAGGAAGAGCTGCTTCCTCATCTAAAACCGGTGGCTTCTTTTAAGGAGAACCTGGTTTTGTACCCAACTTACCATGACATTACACTGTATGAGGGGCAAGCCAGTCTGCTGCCATACCTGAAATCGAGGGAATAATGAAAAAAGCCATTGGTGTTGTGTTGTTTTTTTGGTTTGTTTATACCTGTATTACATATCTAAGCGATAGCGGGATCAAGGACGCTGTTAAGCTGTTAGTCGCTCACTGGTGGTATATTGTTTTATTTATTTTGATTTATAGCCTAGCTTTCTACCTGCGCAGCATCGGATGGGCCATCTTAATGGGCAGGAGAAAGAAGGAAGCCTTGACCTTGTTTCATTTTCACATGATCGGATTACTGGTTAATCATCTTCTTCCTATCAAAGCAGGGGATGGAGCCCGCATCTATTTATTGAATCGGTCCTTTAGCTTGGACTGGAAAGAGGCCACCCAGTCTGTTATCTATAGCCGCTGGTTGGACTTAGCTTCCTTACTGATATTAGCATACCTAGCGGCATGGGGATTAGGGATCCCTTTTCTGTCCTCACCAGGCATCCTTTTTATACTCGTCTGTATGATGATTCTTAGCTGGATTCTATGGAATCGTTGGGGGGGGAAGAAGCATTCCCTTGGCAAGCTCCTCTATGCGGGCCTCTGGATTTTTCCTGGATGGGTTCTAGAAGGCTTTGTGCTCTGGTCCGTGGTCCAAGCTCTTCAATTACCGCTCCCTTTCACTCTAGCGGTAGGAATCAATGCCGTAACCATAGCTGGACAAATTTTTCATGTGACTCCTGGTGGCATTGGAACCTATGAAAGTGTCATGTCATGGCTCCTTCAGGAGGTTGGATTCGCCATGGCCACTGCTTTAGAAATTGCTATCATTAGCCATGGGCTTAAATTTATCTATTCGTATACTTGGGGTGCGTATTCTCTCTATGCATTGAAGCTCAAGTGGAGAGAGATCTTTGCTGGTGTTAGACAAAAAGAAAGAGAGGCAAAAAAACGATGAAGAAAGCGTCTAAATTTGAAAAGGTAGCAGCAAGATGCTGGAACGTGCTAAACGAAGGCAGGCCTTTTACACCTGTCTATGTAATGGGGATCTTCTTGCTCTTCCACTTTGCTGAGTGGCAAGAGGTTAGCTTTTGGAGCTCTTTTGGGATCGGGCTATTGTCCATTGTCCCTCTATTCGTTATTTATTTTCTATTCGATTTCCCAATAACGCTAAGAAAGTATTTATGGATACCTTTTATGGGAGCTTTCTTGCTGTATGAAGGGCCTTCCCTCGAGCTTGCCTTGTTTGCTTTAGGCATGTATTTCTTTTTTACCGTCATTTTTTGGGGAACCATCTATTATCATTTGAGGATCGGAACCACCCTTTGGAACTTTACGAGGTTTTGGAAGCTCGTCCTAAAAAACAGTGATTCGACAAGCGGAAACTCTCAAGAGCAAATTCCCAAGTTTCTTACTCTATTAGCTGTTCTTCAGGGAAATGTGTATGGGTACCAGCTCGAGGGCTCGATTCCCTGGCTTGTAACGCTAGCTTTCTCTATTGCTGTGATGGTGTTTAGTATCGTTCTTCACAGGCTCTTGTTTAACTGGAAGCCGGAAGAAATCCCTACCTATACTCACAATGTAGAACCGGGAGCTGCAAAAACGGATCGCATTGTGATGGTGGTCATCGATGGATGCCGTAAAGATCGATTAGCGGAGGCGAATACGCCTTTCCTCGACTGGTTAGCGAAGAACGGAACCCAATTCGACCAGATGGAAACCGTGTATCCTGCAAGAACCGTCGTTTGTTTTTCCTCCATGTTTACGGGGACCTATCCAAGGGAGCATGGGATTACAAGCAATATGGTATATAAGCTAGGAATTAACTGTGAGAGCATTTTTGATAGCTTAAGAAAAGTTGGGAAAAAAGGACGATTATTAGGCGTAGCTCATCTCGTGGATTCCATGGGCGATGATGTCGATACTTATACGGCAGTAGCAAAAAATGACCAAGTTGATGGCATGATTATCAACCGAGCCAAAGAGATTATGGAAGAGAAAAACCCAGATCTGATGATCGTTCAATTGATCAGTACAGATCAGACCGGGCATAGCCGTGGTGCCCTATACGAGGAATACCGTGAAAAGATTGAGGAAGCGGATGCCCATGTAGCCGGCTTTTACCAATGGTTAACAGAAAAGGGCTACATGGAAAATACCACGTTTATGGTTTGTGCGGATCATGGACAATCGGATGGGATCGGTGGTCATGGACACTTGGATGAAGGTGAACGGTTTGTTCCTTTCATTATGCATGGGCCTGCCATTAGAAAAGGCGTTAAAGTGGATGCTAAGCATTCCTTAGTATCTGTGGCGCCAACTTTAGCTTATTTGTTAGGTGCTCCGTATCCCAATAAGTCAAGGGGTCCTGTATTAATCGAAGCCTTAAGAGAAGAGGGAATCCGAGATGAAAAAGAAAAAGTGCATCGTCATCATACCAGCGCATAATGAAGAAGAAGCGATCCATCATGTAATCGCCAAGGTTCCTCGCCATTTTAGACCGGATGTTGAAGTTTCGGTTATCGTGATCAATGACGGATCAACCGATCGAACCGTAGAAGTGGCCAAGCTCGCGGGGGCAGACGAGGTGGTAGATATGCCAGGGAACTGCGGACTAGGCGCTACGGTACGCAGGGGGCTGAAGCATGCCTATGACCGAGGGGCTGATGTGGCGGTCATGATAGATGGTGATAATGAATATCCAGCAGAGCAGATCCCGGATTTGGTGGAACCTATCCTCTGGAATCAGGCGGATTATGTTATGGGATCACGGTTTATGGGAACAATCAAAGGTATGAAGATCCATAGACGTCTTGGAAACTATTTTTTCACCTGCATCCAGATGATTCTGCTCCGCCGTTGGATCTATGATGGACAGTCTGGTTTTCGAGTGTTTAGTCGCCCAGTCCTGAGGGACATGGAAATTGTTCATGATTATAATTATGCTCAAGTGATGACACTCAACATCGTTCGCCAAGGCTATCGCATGCTGGAGGTTCCCATCCGTTACCAAGTACGGACAACGGGTCAGTCCTTTATTAAATTCTGGGCTTATATGACGAAAGTCTTCCCAGCTATCTATAAAGAAATGTCAAGACCGGTTTCACCCAAGTCTGATCAAGGAATGTATCAGGAGGTCAAGAAGCTCTCATGAAACAAAAGCTAGGAGTGCTTGGAGGAGGTTACGTGGGCTTAGCTGTAGCCGTAGGATTTGCTGAACGGGGTTTTCCTGTTGTTCTAGTCGAGTCCTCAAAAGCTAGGTTCAAGGCCTTGACCCAGGGCTCTTTTTTTTCGTCAGAAGGAGATTTAGTCCAGGCGTTTGAAAAAGTGAAAGAGGATGGGATGATCCATATTACGAGTCGGGTCGAAGACATCCAAGATATATCCTACCTGTTTGTTTGTGTAGGAACACCGGAAGGGGATCAAGGGGAAACGGACTTAAGCTATCTATGGGCAGCCATAGAGCAATGCTCCCCTTATTTAAGGGAAGAGGCGTGCTTTATCATTAAGAGCACCGTTCCGGTGGGGACAGGGGATCAGGTTCAAGCCTGGTTTGACAAACAAGGGAAGGCAGTTCAAGTTCTTTCTTATCCTGAGTTTTTGCGGGAAGGAAAAACATTAGAAGACTTTCGTCAGCCTTCGCGAATTGTGATCGGGGGGGACGTCAATCACCCGCGAGTAATGGAGCTGCGTCAACTGTTGGCAGAGTATAGCTTGCCCCTTCTGTTAACCAGCAGAAGGGATGCGGAGATGATTAAGTATGCAGCCAATGCCTTTCTCGCTACGAAAATTTCCTTCATTAATCAAATGGCGCAGCTGTGTGAGACGTTAGGGACAGATATCCAAACGGTGGCCAAAGGGATTGGCATGGATCCTCGGATCGGTCAAGCCTTCTTAGCGGCTGGAATTGGATATGGTGGTCCGTGTCTGCCTAAGGATGTGGCTTCGCTCATGGAGCAGGGGAGAAAGCAAGATTTAGAAATGCCTATCCTTGCGGCGGTGGCCAGGGTTAATCACGACCAACGGAGATGGGTGCGTAATCAATTAAGAAAGCAATGGGGACAGCTAAAAGGGCATGTCCTAGCTATCTGGGGAGTGACCTTTAAAGGGGGAAGCGAGGATGTCAGAGAATCCCCAGCGGTATGGGTGCTAGAAGACTTACTGAAAGAAGGCGTACACTTACAGCTCTATGATCCATACGGGCTAGAATCTTTAAAGGAGTTGTGGGAGTCCAGAGGGGTCTTGGAGTCTTACGCGGGTCAAGTGCAATGGGCTAAGACCTGCTGGGATTCCCTAGAGCATGTAGAAGGGCTTGTCATCCTTACCGATTGGCAAGAATTCAAGGAAGTAGACCTGCATCGGCTAAAAACCGTACTCCCATCTTCGTTAATAATTGACGGACGAAATCTGTTTTACCCTTCCATGATGAAGCAGTTAGGTTTTAAATATATTTCAGTTGGTAGAAAAGTCTGAACATAACGTATAAAAGAAACTATACTGGATAATAATGGTTGAAAAACAGGTTAGGATGATGAAAATGGAAATTAATCAATCAAAGAGTTGCGTCGTATGCGGTGAAACAGAAAGAGAAGGGATCTCCATATGGAATTCATTCATTTGCCAGCCTTGTGAGCAGGAAATGGTTCAGACCGATGCCTTAGATGCTAAATACCCCTTTTTTATCGAGAAGATGAAAAGCATATGGAGATTAGAGGCTTAGGCTGCGAGTTGTCTTGCTAAAGTGAGACAGCTTTTTTTTGTTTGCACTTATCAGAAAGGATAATACGTATCAGGCTACGCCAGTAGCTTTCTTATGCTATAGTAGAACTAACGCTAATGTAAGAAGGAGTACCCGTAGTACATGAATCATAACC
>JBEQAI010000115.1:0-9305 GCA_041640415.1 Ammoniphilus sp.
ATGCCATCGTCTCCCGCTGCAATATGAATAAATGAGTCAGGTTCGTGCTCCTGGTATAGAGCAGGCTCATATTGAAACCGCTCAGGGGATCCTCCAGCTAGGAGCAGGGTATGAATCAGGAGGGTTGAAGCGACTAGGGCATCCTGATCCTGAGAGCTTCTAATCATGATGGGCTGTGATTGGTTAAGGAGCTTATGAAAAAATAAAAGAATGTCTTGAATCCCTTTCCATTCACTGGCATCGCGAAAAGAAACGGCAGTCGGATATAAGAACTCTTTGGCTTGAGCAGGATTTCTTAGTTCTCTGCGAACTAAGACACGAGCAAGCAAGGGCGAAATTCCAAGCTCTGTTTGCAAAACAGCCGCTTGTTCTTCATCAAGTTCTTCTATTATCCATTGAGCTTGTGACGAAAGCATATTTGCACCACCCCTCTAAGAGATCATTATACTGAACCTTAAAGAAGTGGACAATCCTCGCTTAGCCGGCTAGTGGATAACCTCGGGACTTTCATCTTGAAACTCTCCACTGTATGGGTTGATGTGAACCATCACATCATGAACATGCTCAAAGTTCGTAATTAAGGTTTGTTTTACTTCTTTGCCAATCGCATGCCCTTTCTCCACCGAGATGTGGGGGTTGACACCAACCTTCACATCTACGATCACATAGTGACCATGTTCCCTTGCCAACAACTTATCAACAGAAATCACACCTTCAACTTTCTCTACCGCATCCACCAACTCTTGAGCTTCTTCTTTATGTATAACATGGTCCAGCGTGTTATGAATCGATTCTTTCAAGATATGATAAGCCATCTTGAGAACAAGGATTGATACGATAATTCCCGCCACAGGATCTAGATAGAGTAAAGCAGGAATGTTCCACATGCCTCCAAGTACTGCTCCGCCAATCCCGATTAAAGCGGCAAAAGAGGAATACACATCTGATCGATGCTCCCAGGCATTAGCAATAAGGGCTTGGCTATTAAGTTTCTTTCCTAAGCGGAATTTCCATTGGAACATAGCCTCTTTAATGATCATGGATGCTAGAGCTACATAAACCGCAATCACACCAGGAGCAGCCAAGGGCTCACGCATCGTTTGGAACGAGGCGCTAGCTACTTCCAAACCAACAATAAATAAAATAATACTGACAATAAGGGCTGCGATGGATTCAGCTTTACCGTGCCCATAAGGGTGATCCTCGTCTGGAGGCTTGCGTGCCGCCCGAAGTCCGATTAGAACAGCTAAGGACCCTACGACATCCGAGGCGGAATGCACGGCATCCGCTACCAAGGCTTTACTATTTGAGATGTATCCAATCAATCCTTTAACAATAGCGAGGATCAAGTTACCAACAATCCCTACCCAAGCAGCAAACTCGGCTTTGCGAAACCTTTCATCTTTCATATAGTCACCTCAGAATCTTGATAATCGTCCATATGAAAACCGCGGGGTATACCCGCGGTTCAGATTTCTCTTCCTTTAGTTTACGCTTTAGGATGCCTCATTATTTGCTGAAGAGAAACGATTTTTTACCAGATCTCTTCCCTTCCACTCCAGCCAGATTTGGCTGGCAATGAAGATGGAGGAATACATACCAAAAATCAATCCAACCAGTAATGCCAACGAGAAGTTCTTGATGCCTTCCCCTCCGAAAATATAGAGAGCAAGTGCAGCAAATACAACCGTAATGACCGTATTAAATGATCTGACAATGGTTTCTTGGATACTGACATTTACGAGCTTCTCCAAGTCCTCCATCTTCTTCACCTTATACAAGCGAAGATTTTCTCTAATTCGGTCAAAAGTTACAATCGTATCGTTAATCGAATACCCCACAATCGTTAGAATCGCAGCAATAAAGGGCAAGTCAACTTCGATGCGGAAGATCGAGAAAAAGGCAATAACAGCAAAGGCATCATGCAGAAGCGCAAGGATTCCCGCTATCGCGAAACGATATTCAAATCGGATGGTAACATAGATAATAATCCCAAGGGAAGCAATCGCAACAGCGTACATTGCATTTTTCGCAAGCTCTCTACTTACAATTGGATCCACTGTGCTTTCTTGAATATCCACTTGTTCCCCATATTTTTGCGTAAACGCGTCTTTCACAGAGGCAATTTGTTCCTTTGTCAACGGCATGCCAAAACGGACGGCTGCTCTTTCTCGATTATCACCTGCCGTTTCCACACTTCCAGGCTCTAACCCTAACGCTTTCATTTCATCCCGTACTTCTTGCTCTGTAAAAGGCTTCCCGATCATAATGTCCATTCGGGTTCCGCTCTGAAAATCTACTCCCAGATTGAGTCCAAAAACAAACAGGACGATCAAACCCACAACTTGAATGATTCCTGAAAGGGTAAAGAAGAGTTTTCTTTTCTTAACATAATCAAACGTCTTCGGATTAAAGCTCACCGATTTCACTCTCCTTTACTCCGTAGAACCAAGGCTTGCGCAAGGCGTTCGAGCGAACCCAAACGGCTAGAAGCAGACGGGTTCCAAACACAGCTGTAATCATGGTAATCACAATTCCCACCATAAGTGTAATCGCAAAACCTTGTACCGCACTTGTTCCAAAGTAGAACATAACAGCCCCTGCGATCATGGTGGTAATATTAGCATCCAGAATCGTGGACAAAGAACGGCGCTGTCCGGCTCTAACAGCAGAGAGAAGCGTCTTGCCTGTCCGCAATTCTTCTTTAATCCGCTCATACGTAATAATATTGGCATCTACTGCCATACCGACCGTCAGGATAAAGGCCGCAATACCCGGTAGAGTCAGGGTTGCATTCATCCAGTTAAGAATAAGCAGAAGCAAATACATATAAGCAATTAAGGTGATAATCGCAATCACACCTGGCCAACGATAGAAGAAAAACATAAAGCCAAAAATCATAACAACCGCAATCCCACTGGCGTATACACTTTTCTCAAGAGATTCTTGACCTAACTTGGCCCCAACGCTATTCGAGTATAATTCCTTCATCTCAACAGGCAATGCCCCAGCGTTAAGAATGGCAGCAAGTTCCGTTGCTTCCTGGACGGTGTAGCTTCCTGTGATGGACGCCACCCCTCCTGAGATTACGCTTTGTACAACGGGGCTAGTTAAAATATCTTCATCCAAAGCAATATGGATAGGCTGTCCCAAATATTCCTCGGTAATAGCCTTGAATTTATTTGCATCCTTCAGCTTAAGGGCAATGTATGGTCTCTTCACTTCGTCATATTGGACGGATGCACCACTCTCGGCCAGATCATTCCCCGTCATGAGTTCCTCGCCTGTTGGGCTAAGGAATGCTAGTTTGGCCGGTGTCCCGAGTAACCTTCTTGCATCCTCTTGGTTCGTTACCCCTGCAAGCTTTACCCGGATCCTGTTGGTTCCTTCGATCGAGACTTCAGGCTCAGAAACCCCAATAATGTCAATCCGCTTAATAATGGCAGCTACTGTATCTTTCATCGTGTTCTGATTGAGTTCTTGCCCTTCTTCTATCGGCTTCACTTCATACAGAATCTCGAAGCCGCCTCGCAAATCAAGCCCAAGTGTTATTCCTTTGACTACACCTGTAGCAGTGGCACCAATGATGCCGAAGGTTAACCCCACTATTAGTAGAAAGGCTATGATTCTGCTCCATTTAATCATGAGCGATGTTTTCCTCCTTTTACTAAGCCTGCTGCTGGTAATGCAAGATGAGGATGCAGGCTTGTCCAATAGTAACTATTATACGCATCGCTTCAAATCTATGTCAATTCATGTCAACAAATCTCATTTCAGGCACAAAAAAGAAAAGGACTTGGGCAGGCCTTTTCTAAAATTCCCCTCGATATACCTTCATGGTCAGCCAATTCATGAATTTCGTTACTTTTAAAGATAAGATATCATTGGCGATGCGATGAATAGGCGGAATCTCCTTTTTATAGGCGCTAGCCACACATTCCCAAATCTCCTCAGCTGTAACATGCTCATACCCGAGCAAATGAAATTCTTCTGACTTGCTTCTGCATACCTGAAGCATCTCCTTTTTAATGTCTTCAAGCTCTGAATGATTTTCCATTTTCGTCCTCTCCCTGACTCTTATTAAATTTAGAGGTCATGTCCTATTTTTGCATGCATATGTATTTTATGTAAGTAAGAATTAAGATGCTCACGCCAGAAAGGAACTTAAAAAGGCATGAATAGGAAAAAGCAAACTTTTCTCCAAGGAACCTTGATCCTTGTCGCAGCAGGTCTTCTAACCAAATTATTGGGATTTATCAATCGCATTTTCCTAGCCCGGATCATTGGTGCCGAAGGAATGGGACTGTATCAAATGGCTGTGCCTACCCTATACCTCGTTATCACTTTAACTCAATTTGGACTACCTATTGCCATTTCGAAGCTCGTCGCCGAAGCCTCTGCTCAAAACGACCATAAAAAAGTCAAAGCAATTCTCAAGATTTCTCTGTTTCTTGTATCGATCCTAAGCGTAGTGTTTACTGCTACCATGATTATCGGCGCCCCTATGATCTCTAAGCATCTTTTGACGGACGAAAGAGCCTATTACTCTCTTATAGGAATTGCTCCCATTGTTCCCATCGTGGCTATCTCTTCCATTATTCGCGGCTATTTCCAAGGGAAGCAAAATATGACCCCTACTGCCAGCTCTCAAATTATTGAACAAGTGGTAAGAATTTGTCTTGCGTTAGCTCTAGCCTCTTATTTCCTTCCGATGGGAGTAGAATATGCAGCTGCTGCTGCCATGGTAGGAGTTGTAATTGGTGAGTTTGTTGGGATGCTTTCCCTCGTTTATCAATTTAGAGGGACCCGGATGAAGGAAATCTGGGCTGGCTCCAGGTTAAACCAGGCTATAAAGCGACACGCTGAAACGTGGAAAGGGCTCTTGCGTATTGCTGTACCCGTTACTTCTGGTCGACTAATTGGGTCCTTAACCTTCTGGGTGGAACCCATCATTGTCGCACAAAGCTTAGCGATCGCAGGACTGACAACAGCAGCCGCGACAACCTATTATGGACAACTGCAGGGCATGGCCATCCCTCTTCTAACGTTTCCAACCTTCTTTACTTATTCTCTTGCCGTGTCTCTTGTTCCTGCTGTTGCAGAAGCGCATGCACAAAAAAATTGGGCCATGGTGCACCGGCGGATTCATCAATCCCTGCGGCTCGCCCTTGTCATCGGGGCCCCCTTCACTGTCATTCTCTATATTTTTGCTGAGCCTTTGTGTGAAGTAATCTACGGCTCAGCAGAAGTTGGCAGCATCATGAAGCTTATGGTTCCTTTTTGTTTATTTCTTTATTTCCAAGGTCCTTTAGCTGCGACCCTGCAAGGCTTGGATTACGCCCAGGTTGCCATGAAAAACTCCATTTATGGAGCCATATTAAAGACCTTTGCCATTTATATCTTAGCCTCAAACCCAGCGGTGGGGACGAAAGGGATCACGATTGCTATCAGCATTGGAATTGTCATTGTGACGCTGCTTCATTTTTTCAGTGTAGCTAAGCTAACAGGATTCACAATTCAGGTACTCGATTTCGGAAAGGTCGCTTTTGCTATGATCGCTATGGCATTACTAGGCAGCTACCTGTTTAAGCAGTTGGCCTTTTCTCTTCCGGTTTCCTTATCTCTGGTACTAGCCTCCCTGGGCTCCCTTGTGGTCTATGTCATGATGCTCATTCTATTTAAAGTGCTTGGAAAGCAGGATATATCCCGTATCCCCTTGATCGGGAAGTGGATTGCCCCCTTTTTTCCAGCACGCTAAAGCTTTTTCTTGTCTAAGAACATGTGGCCATAACGATCCATGCTGCAATAAGCTACTTCTTTAAATCGGCGCACACCATAGCGCTGCACTTCATTTTTTAACCAAAACCTTGTTTTGCCCAGTTGCTCTAAATTATGGTCAAGCACCCTTCCGTCCAAAATGAGCGGAAGCGGTAAAGGTCCAATGGGACCGCTAGCGGCAACGGTTTCCAAAACTCCCATTTCAACGTCTGCCGGTTGGGGTCTCAACTGGATTCGACCTTCTGTAAACCGGTCATTCGAGGGAACCTTTAGATTTTGGGTTTCCTCTTTTTTATTGAACACAGGCTTAAAAAGCTGATGAAGAACAAGTAAAAGCAGCGTCGGAAGCAGGAGTGCGAGCAAGGGTTTTTCTGGCCGATCTACCGCTAATACGGCAAATTGGGCAATCATGAAGGCCACAAGCAAATCGGCTAATGTTGTTTTTCTACGCCTAAACAACAATTGCAAGGTCAGCATAAGCAGGAAATAAAGCAACAACGTTCGTATGAGCAGGATTGCCAGATCCATTGGAATCCTCCTTTAGTAATAGAGCGATTGAGTTACTTCCTATTCTGGACTCTTAACCAGGCTCCTATGTATATCATCTCATGCCAAGTCCATCCATAGCCTTGTCATATTCTAATGCCTGTCTTCATAGATTGTACAAGGTCATTGATATTCTAAGGGAGGTCATCTGTATGAAAAGTATCGCTGAGTCCTCATCCCCTATTGTTACCGGAATGCTGGCAACGGTTGGCTTGGTCCTTATCGGTTCTCTTTTAACTTCATTAATGCTTCATTTTAGCAGTATGAGTGAGTTCGGCCTTTCTTATTTCACTTATTCCGTCAACGGTATCAGCCTTCTCATAGGGGGCCTTATCGCTGGAAAAAAAGGGGGGCATAAAGGTTGGTATTTCGGAGGGTTGACCGGAATTGCCTACTTTGCTTTGCTCATGTTAATCGGCTTTCTAGCCTTTGACGTGACTCCACATCTTAATGCTCTGCTTTACCTGGCTTTTGCTTTTATTGTGGGGGCTATTGGTGGAGTATTTGGCGTGAATCTCTCTAACAAATGAAAAAAGGCTTGCTACAGATCTGTAGCAAGCCTTTTTTTAGTTTATTCGGTAGCGGCATCGGAAGAGACAACTTGGTTAATTGCGCCTTTTTCCATTGTAACCCTTGTATTCTCTGCGATCTTGACAATGATCGTGTCTTCTTTAAGCTCCATGATGGTTCCGTGTACGCCGCCGATGGTAACAACCTTATCCCCTTTTTTCAACGCGTCCAGCATAGCATTGCGCTGTTTGGCTTTCTTCTGCTGGGGACGGATCAATAGGAAGTAAAAGATGGCAAACATAAGGACCAAGGGTAAAATCGAGCCTAAGAAACCTCCTGCACCACCAGCTGCTGCATCTGCCATTTGAAATGATTGCATTTGTATCCCTCCAAAAATTTAAAATGATCTTTCTTCATTTAACCCATATTGGGCAAAGAATTCATTACGATAATCCATCAAGCTGTCTTCCATTATGGCCTGCCGTACATTCTCCATCAATTTCAGCAAGAAATGAAGATTATGATAGGATGTCAATCGAAGACCAAAGATCTCATCAGCGTTAAACAAATGCCGTATATAGGCTCTTGTATAGTTGCGACAAGTATAACAATCACAATTCGGATCCAGTGGAGTAAAGTCTTCTTTAAACTTGGCGTTACGAATCACTAGCCTACCTTGACTCGTCATGCAAGTTCCATTTCGAGCAATTCTTGTAGGAAGAACGCAATCAAACATGTCAATCCCCCGGATAGCCCCATCAATTAAGGCATCAGGAGAGCCAACCCCCATAAGATAACGAGGCTTATGCTCGGGTAGATGGGGCACGGTATATTCTAGCACCTCATCCATGATCGCTTTAGGCTCACCCACACTCAATCCACCAATGGCATACCCAGGCAGATCAAAGGCTACAATCTCCTTGGCACTCTGCTCACGAAGATCCCGATACATCCCCCCTTGAACAATGCCAAAAAGGGCTTGGTCCTCGGTTCGGTTATGAGCCTTCATGCATCGTTCCAGCCATCGTGTGGTGCGTTCAAGGGACTTGCGGACATACTCATGCTCTGCAGGATACGGGGCACATTCATCAAAGGCCATGATAATATCGGCTCCTAGAGCGTTCTGAATATTCATCGCTTCCTCTGGGCCAATAAATAGCTTAGCTCCGCTTAAGTGCGACCGAAAATGTACGCCTTCTTCCTCAATTTTTCTTAAATTGCTCAAGCTAAATACTTGAAAACCGCCGCTATCCGTTAATATAGGCCTGTCCCAATTCATAAATTGGTGCAAGCCCCCTGCTTGTTTCACGATATCGTGACCAGGTCTAAGAAAAAGATGATATGTATTACTCAAAATGATTTGAGCATTCATTTCCTTAAGTTCTTCAGGGCTCATCGCTTTCACGGTGGCTAATGTGCCTACAGGCATAAATATAGGAGTTTCTATTGTGCCATGAGGCGTATGCAACCGGCCTCTTCGCGCACCTGTCTGCTTACATACTTTTAGCAATTCATATTTTACCGCCAAAGTAAAATTCCTCCACTCTAAAACATTATACACTAAACGTTTTCATAGGAAAACAGGATGTTTAGTCGAATTTATATGATGAGCATCGCATCTCCAAAGCTAAAAAAGCGGTAACGCTGTTCTACCGCTTCCCGATAAGCATTTAAAATATACTCACGGGTAGATAACGTGCTAACCAGCATGACTAAAGTTGATTTCGGCAGGTGAAAATTCGTTAGCAATCCATCTACGATTGTAAAGGTATATCCCGGAAAAATAAAAATATCTGTCCAACCCGAATCGGCCTGGATCTTCCCCTCAAATTTCCCACCAACTGTTTCTAGGGTTCGCGTAGCTGTTGTTCCGACCGCAATCACGCGATTTCCTCGTGCTTTTGCTGCGTTGATGATCTCCGCGTTTTCTTCTGAGATTTCATAGTATTCTGCGTGCATCTTATGTTCAAAGATGTTATCCACTTGCACCGGCCGAAAGGTGCCTAATCCGACGTGCAGCGTAATATAGGCAATGTTAATGCCCTTTTCCTGAATTTCCCGTAGGTACTCCTCGGTAAAGTGCAAGCCCGCTGTGGGGGCTGCTGCGGAACCAGGATTTTTTGCAAACACGGTTTGGTACCTCTCGGCATCTTCTAGTTGTTCCTTAATATAAGGGGGTAGGGGCATTTGGCCCAATTCATCCAATATCTCATTGAATATCCCCTTATATTCAAAGCGGATAATCCGTCCTCCTACCTCAGTGCTTTCTTGGCATACTCCGATCAATTTTCCGTCCCCAAAGCTGATTTTAGAACCCGGCTTGACTTTTTTTCCAGGCTTCACAAGGGTCTCCCAGCGGTCATCTTCTAATTGCTTCAGAAGCAAAACTTCTATTTTTGCCCCTGTATCTTCCTTCGCTCCTAGGAGACGTGCGGGAATGACACGCGTATCGTTAAGTACGATAGTATCTC
>JBEQAI010000116.1:0-9284 GCA_041640415.1 Ammoniphilus sp.
TGTTTGAACGTAACATACCACGGACTCCCCTACATTTTATTACCTTAATTATACCAAATTAACGCGGTAATGTCTTAAACCATATAGACAAAAATATAGCCTGTCGAGACTTTCTCGACAGGCTGAGCCATCCTGATGGGATGGCTTATTTTTTACACCTGACCTTGTGCATAAATGTTCAGATCCGTGTTGTCATTGTCTGATCCTTGCTGGTAAGCAAGACGGACCCACTTGGAGAATCTGGTAGGCGTATAAATGGTCAAGGCTTCAGCTGCTAGAGTTTTAAGGGTGGTAACGTCCGGCTGCCATGGACCCGTACTGGTCGGCGCTAACTCAATTCTAAGGTTGGCTGTTGCTGATCCATTTTCAATAAAGAAATTAAACTGGCTTAAGGAAATAACAGCAATAGGGGTTGTTGTTCCAGCTGCAGTGAAACCTGGAGAGTGTGCCTGTGTAACATTTACTTGTGTAAGACTTGTAAAGGTTGCACGATCAGCTAGTTTTACATTGTTGGTTTCAGAAGAAGAGGCAAGTTTCGCCAACACCTTGACTTGGGAGAAATCCCCTGTGCTATTGTGAATGGTGGCGTGTAAGTCCGTAGCGTCGGATTGTTGAACTTGTGCCAGTACCTTAACTTGGGAAAAGTTCCCTGTGCTATTGTGAATGGTGGCATGAAGATCAGCTGCATCAGATTGCTGAACTTGTGCCAAAACCTTTACCTGAGAGAAGTCCCCTGTGCTGTTATGAATGGTAGCATGAAGATCAGCTGCATCAGATTGCTGAACTTGTGCCAAAACCTTTACCTGCGAAAAATCTCCAGTACTATTATGGATGGTCGTTTGCATCTGGGTTGCATCAGTTTGCACGGGTTCCATCTTCAGGTTTGATGCAGTGGTTTGGAAGACACGGGCTAAAAACTGCGATTCATCATCGGTAAACACTTTCATTCCCATTCTTTTCACTCCTTTCACTATTCCTTGTATATCATATGACATTCAATAGAATTAGCTCGAAATTTGGGTTTCCGTTTGTGACTATTTTTGTCATCACGAGCCCTCATCTCCATTCATAAGATAAATGGGGATTAAGTTGAAGGGATGGCGGTCATGAGTAATCAACCAATGCTAAGCTTATGCATGATTGTTAAAAATGAAGAAAAATCGCTCCCGATTAGCTTAAAGTCTGTGGAGGGTATAGCGGATGAGCTCATAATCGTGGACACGGGCTCTACGGATAAGACAGAAGAAGTAGCCAAGGAGCATGGAGCGAACGTATATAAGAAAAAATGGCGGAATGACTTTAGTGAAGTGAGGAACTTTGCCATTGAAAAAGCAAAAGGAAAGTGGATTCTTATTTTGGATGCGGATGAATCAATTCTTGAGGGGGATGCAGAAAAAATTAAGGGGTTGCTTCATAATCCCATCAATGAGGGCTATCTTTTCTATATCCACTCCCGATACGGGAACCTCAGTTCTTCTGCTCCGACCCAAGCGCTCAGGCTCTTTCGCAATCGTAAGGAGTATCGTTACAAGAATAGGGTATTCGAGCGAATTCCGGATGAAAAATTAACACATGTAGCGGATGGTTTGGTTTCCATCATCCATCATCCCAATCAGGAACGAAGGATACAAATGCAGCGCCTTAAGATCAGGATGCTTGAGGAAGAGATTGTACAAAGCCCGAGTGACCCTTATTTGCATTATGTATATGGAATTGAACTTCTGAACGCAGGACAGATGGCAGAGAGTATCGCTCCTTTACGAACCGCATTAAAGAATGCGAGCCTGATGCAAGTATTTACCCCACACTTATACAAGTGTTTGGTCTGGTCATTAATCCATACTCGAAAAATAGAAGATGCACTGGAGGTTATTATCCAAGGCATCAAGGACTTTCCGCAATTTACTGATTTGGTTTTTTTCCGTGGCCAATGCCATCAGCAGGCTAGAAAGTATTCTGAAGCCATAAAGGATTTTGAACTGTGCTTAAAGATGAAACCAGCACCCATGTCCTTTGTACCCGATGAAGGCATAACGACTTATAAAGCCTACTTCTCATTAGGGCAAGTACATGAAGCATTGCAAAATCATGAAATAGCTCTTGAACAATATGAGAAAGCGTATAAGAACGCAAGATATTTTGATGAGGCCTTGTACAGTGCTGGAACCTTGCTGAAAGATCACCCCAAGTTAGGTGAGCTGGATCAAGTGCTTTTGGGCTGGATGGAAGAAGGTCTGGACCAAATGATGACGCTCATTGACATATTATGCTTGCAAAGGCAGTATGAAAAAGCTCTTTTTTACGTGGACCAGACGGAGACGATTCATGGCCAGAACGAAGATTTGCTCTTTGCTAGAGGCATCTGCCTCATGATGCTGGAATATTCAGCGGAAGCAGAACAAGTCTATGAAAGAATAACCCGGGAACATCCCTATTACCCTCAGGTCCTTCTTAGAAGAATTCAGAATTACTGGTTTGCTGATCAGTGGAAGGAGGCAGGAGTGATACTGGAAGAAATACGTGGATCACAAACGCTCCCTTCATATACTAAGCTCACCTATGAGACGATTCATGCTTTGTTTGCTGGCTCCTACACTGAGTTTGTGGATGTAGGGAATAAGGGATTGGAAATCGCAGCAAAGCTAATCGAACATTTGATATATCTAAATCAGACTCAGAAGGCCAAGTTTCTTCTGCCATGGCTTCTCCTGTATGGCCAGCCAGAGCAATGGGTTAGAATTGGAGAGATGTTAGCTGAGAAGGGAGATATTCAAACAGCAGAAGATATCTTTAACCGGATAAAAGGGCAGGATCAAAAACAACATTATAAGGAAAGAATCTGCAGTCGATTACTCCTGAAGGACGAGAGGCAAGCGGCTAAACATGTTCTTACTTGGGGAGGGACGGATGAATTAGGCATCTGTGGCTTCTTGCTCTGGAACCGCATGTATAGTAATGAATTGTCCGGCTTCTTGAAGACGGGAATGAGGAGCAAAAGGCTGGATGCAGAATTTAAAGCTAAACTTGCTAGACTGGTGGAGCTGATAGACCATGAAAATTAGCCTCTGCATGATCACTAGGAATGAAGAGCGATTCATAGGCTCTTGTCTGGAAAGTGTCAAGAATTATGTGGATGAGATTATTATTGTCGATACAGGTTCATCCGATCAAACTTGTCATATCGCTCTTACCTATGGGGCAAAAATTTACCACCAAGAATGGCAGGACGATTTCTCCAAGGCAAGAAACTTCGGAATTGATCGGGCCAAAGGGGAGTGGATTCTTTACTTAGATGCAGATGAAACACTTGAACACGGTGAACTATTAAAACCGCTGCTTAACCAGGCAAATCAGGAAACGGACGGCTTCTTGTTTCAAATAGTCAACTATTTGGATAATGCTAAGTTAACCGTCGAAAAAGGCGTAAATGTTCGCTTATTCCGAAACAGAAAGGAAAATCGCTTTTTTGGTGCCATTCATGAACAGCTTCCTTTTCATGATAAAGAGGTAATATGGACGGACTTGGTCATTCATCATTATGGCTACCTTCCATCAGTAACCTTAGATAGAGAAAAAAGCAAGAGAAATATGCGAATTTTATTGCGAGAGGTGGAAAATGATCCCAAACACCCATTCGTGAGATATAACTTGGGAATGGAATACCTAAGGCTCGGCCAGTATGAGAAAGCAACCGACCACTACCTGAGAGCAGTAGAACATCTAACGGGAGAAAACGGTTATGAGCACCGTTTGTATAAAATGCTCAGCAAATGCTTTCTTCAACTGGAACCGAAAGAAGAGTTCTTATCTATTATGGCGAAGGGAATTCGGAAATTCCCCGATTATCCTGATTTGTATTATGCACGTGGCTTATATTTTGAGAGCATAGGAAAATGGACTCAATCTGCAGCAGATTATCTAAAGTGCCTTCATCTTGGGCGCGAGGAAGCGGATCCCAATATGTACGTTCTAGAAAATGGGATCACATCCTATAAATCCTATGAAGGTTTGGGCCGAATCTTTGAAAGAATGGGTAAAACGAAAGAAGCGCGAATAGCCTATGCACGTTGTCTAAAAGCGATGCCGTCTAATCTAAAAGTACTATCCAAGCTTTTGGCCCTGCATGATGGTGTATCAAAGACTACATTCATTGATTTATTAGTTCAGGAAGCGATTCCGAAGGAAAAAGAAGATGATTATAGGTTAAATTACGCCTCGTTGCTATTCGATCTGGATCAGGATGAATCCGTGGTCTTAATGCTTAAGGGAATAAATGACTGTAAGTATATAGGGAGAGCCTACCTATTGCTTGGAATGTGTTTCTATAAGAAGAAGAGATTTGATCAAGCCATTCATCATTTTTCGAAACTTGCGAAGGCGAATGAGATGACTAATCAAGCCTCTCCTCTCCTAGCAGCAAGTTTGTGGATGAATGGACAGCATAAGAAAGCCAATCAGGTACTCTCCCGTTCTAATTCTCCTGGGGAGGGCTACTGTAACGCCTCGGGCCTAATTCTTGAGGAATTGAGTGAAAGGACTCAAGAGTATCTTCAAAAATTCCCCCATTGTGTTCCTCTGATTAAAGAACATGAGAAGTGGCAAAGGGTGCAGAAGGAATGGAACAATCAAAACCAACAATTAGCATCTGTATGATCGTCAGAAATGAAGAGCGGCATCTCGCACAAGCCATTCAAAGTGTGCAGAAACTTGCCAATGAAATTATTATCGTGGATACCGGATCCACGGACGGTACAATTCGAGTGGCTAAACAGTTTGCAACCCTCCTTGTTCAGGTTCCATGGGAAGATGATTTTTCAGCGGCCAGAAACATTTCTCTAGAAGAAGCGACTGGCGATTGGATTTTCATTTTGGATGCCGATGAAATTCTGCATCCGGAGGACGTGGGCAGGGTAGAGAAATGGATGGGAATGAAGGATGCTCAAGCGTTTTTTGTCCGTTTAATTAATCGCAGGGAACATTTCATAGGGTATCATGAAGAGCATTCCCCCAGTTTACGGCTTTTTCGCAATGATCCTTCCTACCGTTTTTCTGGTGCGATCCATGAGCAAATTTATGCGATACCCAGGGAAAAGATCTATTCTTCTGACTTGCGAGTTATTCACCATGGAAACTTATTGAGTCGCCAAAAAAACATTCAGCGCGGAAAAAGGAATATTCGAATTCTTTTAAACGAGATTAAAAGGAATCCGTCTGACCCGTTCAATCTCTACAATTTAAGTACGGAGTATGCATCGGCGGGCGAATATGAAAAAGCGATTCACTATTTAGTAGAAGCCAAAGAACAAATGAAAGAAAAGCCCATGTGGGCATCCCGCCTATACAAGATCCTTGCATACTGTTACCTCGAGGTCCAGCGGTGGGAAGAGGCTCTCCTAGCCGTAGAGGAGGGAATTCAACAGTTCCCACAATTTACCGATCTGCACTTTTTAAAGGGCATGGTATTCGAAAAGAGGGGAAGGAGCCAAGAAGCCATTCATGCCTTTCATACCTGCTTAGCGTTAGGTGATTCGATTCAGTCGGAGCATCTAGCTGAAAGAGGGATGGGTTCGGATAGAGCCTATTACTCCCTCGGCCGTATCTATGAAAAATTAAATGAAAAGAAAAAGGCAGAGCATTGCTATCAGCAGGCATTTCAATGGAATCCTTCCCATCTTGATGCAGGTCTCCGTTGGGTTCGCTTACTCTCGGAGAAGCGAACAGCCAAGGAGATTCTCAGCGGGTTGAATTTTATGTTGGATGCCATGAATGCTGAACATTTGCTGATGATTTCTAGACTTCTCTTGGAGATGGAAGAATACGATCTCTCTTCCAAATATGCCCAATTAGCCATAGGGCAAGGTGCCAAAAAAGACAATGTTTTATATCTGAAAAGTTTTTCTTACATCGTCAGAGACCAGCTTGAAGAAGCTGCAACGTACTCTTTGTTAATTGAGGATTCTTATATGTATGAGACTGCGACGGAAAGGCTTGGCCGTATAGCAACTAGACATTATTTTGAGCGTCTGGACCAGGCTGCAGAAAAATTCCCGGGATCGCTGAAGGTAAGGGCAGCGAGGGAGAAAGCTGCCCTTCTTTGTCGAGAAGCAGAAACCTTCAACTCATGAGTTCCATTTTGCATGAAGAAAAGAGTGAGGGAATGGGAGAGATCTGGAAAAGACTATTTTCTGAATATCCTATATTGCAATCGAGCATCATTTGCAAAGAAGTTTCGATTACACTGGAAGGGAACCGAACTTATCATCATGAATTGCACAAGCTTCACGAGACGGAATTGGATCGGTTCGTGCTTGTCCAGGTCTGGAGAGGAAATCATAGCAATCCTTGCACTTTTTATGAAGTGATCGAGCTGGTAGGAGTGGATGGAGAAGTATTGGCATGCTCCTCCTCAGAGCCCTTTTCCATTTATTCTGTGAGCCAGAGGCATTACAATTACTTTTCTTTTGCTCAATTTAAGTTCCCTAAAAAGGGGATTTACGAGTTTCGTTCCAAGCTCTACAGGGTACATGAGAAGGAAACGACATGCTTGCATGAAAATTACTTGGTTGTTTTATGAGTTAAGCCCTAAATCCGAGATGAAATTGGATTTAGGGCTTTTTAGCTGCTTTGCGCTTGGTAAAAAATATTAATTATCGTATTCTTATCAAGGTCTTGGGAGCGGTAAGCCAGGCGAGCGTAACGCAAGAACCTCGTCGGGGTTAAAATCTTGAATGTCCTAGGTGGAATAATTGCAGTGGGGATATCTTCCTGGAACCAATAATCATCAGGACTCACTTCCAGCCTGACGTGTACGCAATGATCGCAGCCTATGTTTATGATAATAAACGATGAGGTCGTTATTTTAGAAAGATCAAAGCTTTGGGTAAACTGGTCGCAGTTTGAGGTATGAATATTCTGGAACGACTCTTCGATATACTCAATTGAACGCTTGGATGGATTCGATATCTTTAATCTGCCTTTTGAATCGGTCACGATCGGCAATAGCTCATCCTGTTCATGATCTAAACCATAAATCTGTGTTTTGGTTATGGAAGATGATTCAGATGAACTGTCATCAGCCATGCAGGAGTCAAAGTCATCTTTATCGTCGTATGTAGATGAAAAAGCTGGCTCGATCGAAGGCTTAATCCCCTTTGGCTTCTTGCTGGAAGACGCCTTCCTTTTTTGGTCGGTGTTTACTCTCACCTTTAAGGAGGGTAACCGAGGAAAGGAAAGGAAAGTCGAACGGCTATTTTTTTGTTTCTTCCCCTTTTTCGCCATGATTTCCTCCCCCATTACACCATTTTTCTAGTTTATTATATACGTGACCTAAACCTTGCGTGAATAGAAAGAAAAAGTACAATCTGAATAACGCTCCACGAAGGCTGCAGTTTCAAGCCAATTCCTAAATGAAGTATTTAAGTAATATTTATTAATGAAGATCAATCTTATGATTGGTCTTTTTTTTCTTTTCCTATGCACTTGGTGTAAGATAAGAAAAAAGAATCTGGAGAAACGGTGATAAAATGTTGGAGTGGACAGGGGAAAGGATTATTCCCAAAATACTAAAGCCAACGAATGGGATGCTTTTAGAGCATATTGCCAGATACTATTTCGCTTTTCCCTTTATTCAAGGGAGAGTGTTGGATATCGCCTGCGGAACAGGCTATGGATGCCATATGGTGGCAAAAGATCGGAAACGAGAGGTCCATGAAGTGGTGGGGGTAGACGTCGATGAAGAAACAATCCTTTATGCGAATCGGGAATACAATCATCAAAAGGTGAGATATATACAAGGGGATGCCTTAGACCCGCAGCTGCCTGATCGCCTAGGTCTGTTTGACACTATCCTTAGCTTTGAAACGATTGAGCATGTCCCCAATGACCAATTGTTTATGAATCATTTATATCGCATGCTAAAACCAGGCGGAACTCTTGTGTTATCCAGTCCGTTTGGAAGGGGGAGAGGGATGCTGACAAGCGAACCTTTTCATTATCATCAATTTACGCCTGAAGAATTCGAGCAACTTTTTAACCCCTTTTCGGAAGTGGATATTTATTATCAGCGGGGTGTCATCTTTGAGAAACCGAGAGAAGGAGTTCGCTACTTTATTGGAATTGCAGTATGTAAAAAATAAAAGGATAGGTGTTTATCTTGACGGACTTTTTAACATTAGGCATTCGCTCCAGCCTGAATGAAACACTCAAAAACAACGGAATCTATGAGCCGACTCCGGTTCAAGAAAAAACCATCCCTCTTCTGCTCGCGGGTAAGGATGTGATTGCTCAAGCTCAGACGGGAACGGGAAAAACGTTATCGTTCATCTTGCCTATATTAGAAAGGATTGATCCGGCAAAGGCGCAGGTACAAGCCCTAATTGTGACACCAACTCGAGAGCTGGCTTTGCAAATTACGGCTGAGGTCAACAAGATCATCCCTGGTGTAGAGGGAACTCAAGTGCTTGCCGTATATGGCGGACAAGATGTAGAGCAGCAACTAAGAAAATTAAACGGTGCGAATCATGTTGTGATTGCAACACCCGGACGCTTGCTAGATCATCTAAGAAGAGGAACCGTTGAACTATCGGGAGTTACGATGCTCGTGCTCGATGAAGCCGACCAAATGCTACATATGGGCTTTTTAAACGAAGTAGAGGAGATTATCCGGCAAACGCCACCTAATCGACAAACGATGCTCTTTTCAGCGACAATGGTCGATCCTATCCGTTCGCTTGCGTCTCAATACATGAATCAGCCTGAAGATATACGCATCCGCAAGCAACAAATCACGCTGGAAGGGATCAAGCAATATGTGATTGAAACCACCGATCGAGCGAAGCAAGATAACTTGCGAAAAGTCATTAATATCTATCGTCCTTACTTAGCTATTATTTTTTGTCGCACGAAGAGAAGGGCCAGTAAACTAAATGAAGCGCTGAAAGCACAAGGATATGAATCCGATGAGTTGCACGGCGACTTGTCCCAAGCTAAACGCGAAGAGGTTATGGCACGGTTTAGAGAAGCTCAATTGCAGCTCCTAGTGGCCACGGATGTGGCGGCCCGCGGGCTAGATGTAGAGGGAGTTACGCACGTATTTAATTACGATATTCCACAGGATGCAGAAAGCTATATTCATCGGATTGGACGAACGGGTCGAGCCGGGGGGAAGGGTTTAGCGATAACTTTTGTTGCACCGAAGGACCGTGGTTATTTGGAGGTCATTGAAAAAGGAATTAAACAAACGATTAAAAGAAAAGTGCTGGATGAGCCTAGGGAGGAACAACCTA
>JBEQAI010000117.1:0-9168 GCA_041640415.1 Ammoniphilus sp.
GCGGCCATCTACACCAGTTTGAGATCCCTTCTTGAGATATTGGGCGCATAATTCTGCTGTTTGCCTCCAGGCCACAACATTAATGAAGTCTGCTTCCTTTTCTCCCTGAGCATTCTTAAACTGTCGATCAACAGCTAACGAAAATGTAGTAACAGCAACTCCAGATGGCGTGTATCTTAACTCAGGGTCTCTGGTTAATCTACCCACAAGGATGACTCGATTAATCACTAATACCCCTCCCCCTGGGACAATAGACTATTCTTCTTCTCTAACAATCAAGTAACGGATAACATCGTCAGAAATCTTCATGATCCGCTCTAATTCATTTACCGCATCAGGTGTTGCCTGGAAGTTGGTTAACGTATAGTAACCATCACGGTTTCTATCGATTTCATAAGCAAGACGGCGCTTCCCCATCTCAGTTACCTTGGTAAGTTCTCCACCGCGATCTGTGATGATGGAATGAAAGCGATCAACGTTTGCTTTTCTCTTTTCTTCCTCAACATCAGGGCGTTGAATAAACATTAGTTCGTAGTTACGCATCTGATTCACCTCCTTTTGGACTAAGCGGCCCTATCACTAGGGCAAGGGGCGAGTAAAAAAAATGGATCTTTAAACTCGCATTTTTGTATTATATCAGAACCACAATGATAATACAAGCCTATTTCACTCGGTTTATACATTAAATCTAAAGTGCATGACGTCCCCATCTTGCACTACATATTCTTTCCCCTCTAAGCGGACCAATCCTTTTTCCTTCGCAGCGTTCATCGAACCACTGTTAATAAGATCTTGATAGGCAACTACTTCTGCACGAATGAATCCACGTTCAAAATCCGTGTGGATCACGGCGGCTGCTTGTGGAGCTTTGGTATGGCGACGAATCGTCCACGCTCGAACTTCCTGAACCCCAGCTGTAAAATAGGTAATGAGCCCAAGAAGACTATAGGCTGCACGAATCAGACGATCCAATCCGGATTCATCTAGCCCAAGCTCTTCCAAGAACATTTTCTTATCTTCGCCTTCTAGTTCGGCGATCTCCGATTCTACCTTTGCGCTGATCACAACCACTTCGGCTCCTTCTTCGGAAGCAAAGTCGCGAACCTTTTGAACCAATGGATTTGAGTCTGCCTCATGCAACCCATCTTCACTCACATTCGCCACGTAAAGAATCGGCTTCATGGTCAGCAAATGAAGGTCTCTTACAATCAATTTTTCTTCATCGGATAGATCCACGCTGCGTGCAGGCTTGTCCGCTTCAAACGCATCCTTCAGCTTCGTCAGCACATCTACTTCCGCTTTAGCCTCTTTATCTCCTGATCTTGCTTTTTTACCCATGCGATCGATCTTTTTCTCAACTGAATCCAAGTCTGCTAGTATAAGCTCTAAGTTGATGACCTGAATATCACTGATGGGGTCTACCTTACCAGCCACATGCGTGATGTTCGGATCTTCAAAGCAACGAACCACATGAGCAATCGCATCCACTTCACGGATATGGGATAGAAACTTGTTTCCTAGCCCCTCCCCACGACTGGCTCCCTCTACAAGACCTGCAATATCCACAAACTGAAAAGCCGTTGGGACGGTTTTTTTAGGTACAACAAGTTCGGTTAACTTATCTAAACGCTCATCGGGAACTTCCACGACGCCTACATTAGGGTCGATGGTACAAAAAGGGTAATTAGCCGATTCCGCTCCAGCCTGGGTAATGGCATTAAATAACGTCGACTTCCCTACATTGGGCAACCCGACGATTCCAACTGATCTAGACATATTCTTAGCACTCCTCTATTTCACCATGATTTGATAACCTGTTATTCGCCACGTAGACACGCTTCCTATTATATCTTATCTAGGACCCATTCGGAAAGCTAATTGGCTACTCCCAGTACCTTCTTCATTTTTTTCTCAAACTCGAGCCGTGGAATGAGAACACTATGCTCACACCCCGTGCACTTGATACGTATATCAGCTCCCATCCGAATCACTTTCCAAGCATTGACTCCACATGGATGGGGCTTTTTCATTTCCACAATATCCCCTAGAGCAAACTGTTTCCTCTCCATCTTCTCTCCTCCTTATACCTCTTGACTTTTTTCTTTCGGGTTAGGGATCGTGACTAATCTTGGATAAGGAATCTCAATCCCTCTTTCATCAAAGATTCGTTTAATCATTGCTCTCAGCTTACGATTCGCTGCAAAGTGCCCCATCGGTCTACACTCTGCGTTCATCCTAATGACCACTTCGGATGCTCCGAAATTTTGTACTCCTAAGACTTGAGGAACGGATAGCAACTCTTCGATTTCGTCAGGTGCCTTTTCCATTTCCTCTTTAAGCACCTCGATGACTCTTTCTATATTTTCCTCATAGGCGACACTAATATCAAGTACAGCTACGCTGTTCTGAGTGGAGAAGTTTGTGACTTGGGTAATACTGCCGTTGGGAATGATATGAACCTCACCTGTTACGCTTTTTATCTTCGTAATTCGCAGTCCGATTTCCTGGACGGTTCCTGTAAAGTTACCTGTGGCAATATAGTCTCCTACCGCAAATTGATCCTCAAAAATAATAAAAAATCCAGTAATCACATCCCGTACCAGGTTTTGTGCACCAAAGCCGACAGCCAACCCTACTACCCCTGCACTGGCTAGAACAGGTGCAAGGTTAAACCCTAACTGAGTTAAAATGGATAAAATGGCGACAAAGTAGATGACATAGGTTAACACATTAATGACCAGACTTCGCATGGTCTCCATACGCCTTTCATCCACTTGAAACTTGCCGCGCTGTTTAAAGATTCGGTTCACACTTCCCGTTAAGATACTGACTAGCAGACGGGCGGCGATGTAAATCACGAGAATCTTCACGGTGGCCTTTCCTATAGTCACCCACATTGCCGTATCCGTTATGTAATTATAGATCTCCAAATAAACGGTCTCGAACCACTGTACGGGTTCCATCAACTGATTGTCCAAAAGTTAAACCTCCGTTGTCATATCGATTTCTCTATAACCATTCTCCACTTTACGAAATAACCCTCTAATTTCTACTTTCTCTTGTTTGATAATGGTAGCTGCAGTAGATAAGTCTTGTTCAGGGAATTCAATGGATAAGGCGCATCCGGCTGTAATCTCCTTAGGTGTCGGTCTAGTATCAATCTCAATGTCCGCGTACTCAAGCAGCATTTCTGTACGTATTGCTTGTTGTGTAGAATCAAAAGCAATTAATATACTGTTCATACCCCTTCCTACTTCCTCTCCGAAATGTCAAAGCTTCTACTTATAGGATATAAAATTAACAAGCCTAAGACAAATAAATTCAACACCCCATAGATCGGATATAAAACACTCACTAAAGTAGAGAAACCAAATTGACTTAATGGAATCATTAAAAAGATCAACAACAGGGAAAGAAGCCATGCCGGACACCTGACCAAGCTAGATACCCTTGACACAATGCCATGCACACCACTTAAAGCTGTGGTATAGATGGCTAACCAAAGTATAATGGATACGACCGCAATCATTCCAGTCGGGTATTCCTGCAATAATGAAAAAAGAGGAATTTCATAAGTGGCAATTTCATCCGACATTTTAATCAGCGAATAATTCATGACCATCGAAATAGAAGCCAGTCCAATCGTACTTACGAGCCCCGCCACCCACATTTCCCTTCTTGACTTCAATTCTCCCCCCAACGTCGACAATACCGCAATGAGAGGAACGATATTCAGTGCCGCATAAGTGATTCCAGAGGGCCAAGTAACAGCTTCGGTCTCTCCTCCCTGAATCGGACCCTCGAAGTTTACGATGAAACGAATACAAACAAATAACAAGACCCCGACTAAAATCGGGATAATAAATGTTTGGATCGAAACCAATCCTTCCACATCGAATAAGAGGACGATGAACACCATGACCGCAATAAATAAAACACCCAGCATATAAGAGTAATTCCACTGGGCAAAAGTGGCCCCACTCCCCGCAAACATTACCACCGACATCGAGAGTAAGTACAGCATGGTAAACAGATCAAATACATTCGCCAACTTCTTCCCCATTAGCGACTCTAAAATCCCATAATAATTTTTCGTATGTTGATTCCTACTGATGTGAAGAACAACCATGACCGTGATCAGAAATAGAACATTGGCTAAAAACAAGCTGTATTGACTACCCAATCCATAGGAACCAAAGAACTCCCAGACTTCTCTTCCTGACGCAAACCCTGCTCCGATTGTTGTTCCAATGATCGTTAACCCTATTTTTATTGATTTCCACGTTTCCACTTGGACACACCCCCTATAAAATTTTATGTACAAGGGGTTTTAAGAATGTCCAAATGTATATTATTTTTCTATTTTCCGTATACTATTAGTACTTATTTTTTCCAGGAGGTACCTATGAAGCGAAAACCGTTTTTTCAAGCGTACCCACAATCTCCGTTTAAAATAGATTACACCAGCGAACATGCCATAACGGAATTAAGTACTCACCTCTATCAGCGAATGATCTCCTATCGCCCTTTTAACGAGGTCGTAGCCTTATGCATCGGGACAGATCGTTCTACCGGGGATGCTTTAGGTCCTCTTGTTGGAAGCCGTTTAGAAAAGCTATACCCTACTGGCTTACAGATATACGGAACCATTGATGAACCGGTTCATGCAGTGAATTTAAAGGATACCATTGAAAAAATAGAGAAAAATCACCCTCAAGCTCTCATCATCGCTATCGATGCCTGTTTAGGTCAATTCAGCAGCGTTGGCAACATTACTATCGCCCATGGCCCATTAAAACCAGGAGCAGGTGTAAAAAAAGAGCTACCTGAAGTAGGGAATTTCCACATCACAGGCATTGTCAATATTGGTGGTTTCATGGAGTACTTTGTCCTTCAAAATACACGCCTAAGCATTGTGATGAAGATGGCAGAAACGATTGCTTATTCCCTTTCCCAATCCGCTCATCAAGTATTTAACAACGAAACAAAAAGCTCAACAGCCTTTTAGGCTATTGAGCTTCGTTTGTTTAAATTACAGATAAACTGATAACCTCGCAAGAACAGGAACCATTAATGCCGCAATGATGATCGCAGGGAGCAAGTTCGCTACATTAATTTTTTTCAATTCCAAAATATTAATTCCGATCCCTACTATTAACACACCACCGACAGCTGTAATTTCAGCAATTATTGCATTCAACATGTCTTGACTTACGAGTAACGTGATAAAGGTTGAGGCTAAGGCAATCAACCCTTGGTATAAGAGAACAGGAATCGCGGAAAACATAACACCTATACCAAGTGTGGAAGTGAAAATAATGGCTGAGAACCCGTCTAACATCGATTTCGTATATAAAATGTCGTGATTTTGTCTTAACCCACTATCCATGGCACCCAGAATCGCCATAGCTCCTACACAGTAGACAAGAGTAGCTGTAACAAATCCAGTTGCAATATTTCCTTTCCCTTTGCCTTTCCCCCCGACTTTATTTTCCAACCATTGTCCCAGTTGATTTAACCAATAGTCGATTCGAATCAACTCACCAATAACCCCACCAATGACCAAACTGAAAATAAGCACTAAGAAATTCTCTGTTTTCAAAGCCATCGTTAAGCCTAATATCCCTACCGCGATACCTATCCCCTGCATAACCGTCGTTCTGATCCCATCGCTTATCCGGTTAAAGACACTTCCTAACAATGCTCCACAAATAATCGCAACTGCATTAATAATTGTTCCCCATAACACCATAACTTTACTTCGTCCTCTCACTTAGCACTGCTGTGCTTAATGGTTCATTTTTTGACATATATCCACAATGGCATTCACTAGAACATCCACATCTTCTTCGGTATTAAAATATCCAAAACTAGCGCGAACTGACCCTTGATTGATTGTCCCTACCGTTTCATGCCCTAAAGGAGTGCAATGATAACCGGATCGAACGGCAATTCCATATTCCTGATCTAAAATGTAAGCTACCTCAGAAGCATCCAGCCCATCAATTGAAAAAGAAACAACAGCTGCTCTTTCCACTTCTTTTTTTTGACCGTAGAGGGTCACACCCTTTACTTCCTCAAGACGCCGCATTAACTCGTAGGTTAAATAGGCCTCACTTGTCCGAATTTGCTCTATCCCTGTTTTCAAAACAAAGTCAACACCAGCTCCTAAACCTACAATTCCTACTGTGTTTAACGTCCCACTTTCATATCGATCCGGCCTAGTAAGAGGTTGTTCTATGGCTTCGGAATGACTGCCCGTCCCCCCCACCACCATTGGTTCTATATTTAGTTGAGGATGGATGTATAATCCACCAGTCCCTTGAGGGCCATACAAGCCCTTATGTCCAGGGAAAGCTAACAGTTGAATATTCATTTCTTCCACATCAATCGGAAAGACACCAGCGGTTTGCGAAGCATCCACCATAAAAACTATCTTGTGTTTTTTACATAAGGCACCTATTTTTTCAATTGGCGCTAGAGAGCCTACCAGGTTGGAAGCATGACTCACCACAACTAACGTCGTATTACTTCGGAACTCTCGTTCAAAACTTTCTAAGTTAAATTCAAACTGCTCCTCAGGTTTTACATAAGTCACTTCTACCCCTTGTGTTTTCCTCAAATATTCTAGCGGTCTTCTTACCGAATTATGTTCCATCGTCGTGGTAATAACGTGATCCCCACTCTTCACCAAGCCTCTAATCCCCAAATTAAGAGCTGAAGTTGCATTAGAAGTAAATATAATATCATTGGGATTAGAAACCCCAAACAACTTTGCTAATTTGACCCGAGTATGGAAGATGGCTTTACTCGCACGAAATGCCAAACGATGCCCTCCACGCCCAGGGTTCGCTGCATACTCATCCAAACATTCCAACATCACTTGCTTTACGCCTGGAGGTTTCGGCCAGGTTGAGGCAGCGTTATCTAAATATGTAATTTTCATCTTCATTCTCCTTTCACCAAAAAGAAAAGGCTATGCGGATATCCACCCGACATAACCACCATTCTTACTTTACCCTCTTTGGATAATTTCCATAATCCGTTCCAAATCTTCATCAGTGTAAAATTCAATCTCAATTTTTCCTCTATTCTTCCCTTTCTTGATTTGAACAGAGGTAGCAAATGTATCTCTCAGCCTTTCTTCAAACTGAGAAATAAAAACTTCTTTCTTGGGTTTCTCTTTTGTTTCACGTGGAACACGGTGGGAAAGATTTTTGATCATCTCTTCTACTTGCCGAACACTTAAATCTTTTTTAATGACTTCTTGAGCGATTTTTAACTTTATATCATCATCATCTACACTAAGTAATGCCCTTGCATGACCCATCGATAATGTTCCACGTGAAACATAATTTTGAATTTCTTGTGGAAGTTGCATTAGTCGCAAGAAATTGGCCACATGCGGCCTGCTCTTCCCTACCTTTTTCGCTAGCTCCTCTTGGGTAAGAGAAAGATGTTTCATTAACTTATCATAAGCAATAGCCATTTCTATGGCATTCAAGTTTTCACGTTGAAGATTCTCAATGAGGGCAATCTCCATGATTTGTTCATTGGAAAATTCACGAATAACCACAGGGATCTTTGGTAACCCTGCTTTTTCAGAAGCACGAAGCCTTCTCTCGCCAGCAACTAATTCGTACCCCTTGATACTCTTGCGAACGATAATAGGCTGGATAATCCCGTGCTCTTTTATCGATTCAGCTAGCTCGTCCAAGGCTTTTTCGTCAAATTCTTTCCTTGGTTGATAGGGATTAGGGCGGATCTCTGATAGGTGCACTTCGATAATTTGATCATTTTCCTCAACATGAAGCGAAGGTATTAAAGCATCTAAACCTTTTCCTAGTCTCTTAACCAACTCCCAGCACCTCCCTAGCTAAATCCATATAGACTTCTGCACCACGAGAACGAGGGTCATAAGAAATAATTGCTTGACCATGGCTAGGTGCCTCACTTAAACGGACGTTGCGCGGAATGATCGCCTGATAAACCTTTTCTCGAAAATACTTCTTTACTTCTTCAATCACTTGAATCCCTAAGTTTGTTCGCGCATCTAACATCGTTAATAAGATTCCTTCAATCTGAAGAGAGGTATTAAGATGTTTCTGAACAAGTCTAATTGTATTCAGTAATTGACTTACTCCTTCTAACGCATAAAACTCACACTGTATAGGAATTAATACAGAGTCCGAAGCCGTTAATGAATTCACTGTTAAAATTCCAAGAGACGGAGGACAATCAATAACTATATAATCATACTTGTCCCTAATTGAATCAATCGATTTCTTTAGACGCACCTCACGTGAGATAGTCGGAACCAATTCTATTTCCGCTCCAGCTAATTGAATGGAGGCTGGTAAAGTAAATAGATTTTCTACTTCTGTTGGGATGATGGCATCTAGAGGATCGATGTCATTGATCAGCACATCATAAATACAATAACGTATATCTGCCTTATTGATTCCTACTCCACTCGTTGCATTTCCCTGAGGATCAATATCAACCAATAAAACTTTCTTACCTAATGTAGCAAGACAGGCACTCAGGTTAACCGAGGTTGTGGTCTTCCCGACTCCTCCTTTTTGGTTAGCCACCGCAATGACCTTCCCCATTCCATTCACCTCTTACTGTCCAGGCATTCACAACCACTCATGATACCATGAGCCACACTCTATTGTATCTTATTTCACATGTAGTGAATAGTCGAACGAATTACTTGTTTTTAGGTATCTTGATGGTTATTTGGTAAAACTCGTCATAATCTTCTTCTTCTGATTCAATCGAGAGCCCATTCTTCATTACCATATCAATTGACTGCCTAACGGTATTAATGGCTAGTCTCGTATCTTTTGAGAAAGAAACTCTTTTAGGCGGCTTTTGTGTGGTTTTTGCTTCTAAGATTTGCTTAATACGATTTTCCGTTTGTTTCACATTTAAATCTTTTTCTATAATTTCTTCTAGCATTTTCAACTGTAGGCTTTCATCTTTTAAAACAAGCAAGGCCCTTGCATGTCTTTCGGTTACTTTACGCTGAAGCAGAAACTCTTGGACAGTAGCAGGGAGATTTAAGAGTCTTAATTTATTTGCGATCGTAGACTGCCCTTTTCCAAGTTTCTGAGCCAAGCTCTCTTGCGTTAGTTGATGTAAATCAATAAGCTTTTGGTAAGC
>JBEQAI010000118.1:0-9161 GCA_041640415.1 Ammoniphilus sp.
CATATTTCGCTGCTACGGCTTGAGAGCGCGGGCGGAAATAGTGCTTCGCTGCAAGCTCTTGGCCTTCTTCGCTGTAGAGATGCTCCAGATACGCCTGGGCCACTTCACGCGTTCCTTTTTTATCGACTACTTTATCGACGATTGCAACAGGGGGCTCCGCAAGAATACTTAAGGAAGGCACAATAATTTCAAATTTATCTTTGCCTAGTTCATTGACCGCCAGGAACGCTTCATTCTCCCATGCGAGCAATACATCCCCAATTCCGCGCTCTACAAACGTGGTAGTCGAGCCCCGTGCCCCTGAGTCTAGTACTGGAACGTTTTTAAACAGTTGAGTCACGAATTCCTTCGCTTTCGCTTCATCTCCATCATATTTCTTCAGTGCATACCCCCACGCGGCAAGGTAATTCCAGCGTGCTCCCCCAGAGGTTTTCGGGTTCGGGGTAATGACGGATACGCCTGGCTTCACCAGATCATCCCAATCCTTGATGCCTTTCGGATTATCTTTGCGGACTAGAAACACAATGGTTGACGTATAAGGGGCACTGTTATCCGATAGCTTCTGCTGCCAATCAGCTGGGATCAGACCATGCTCTGCCATGGCATCAATATCGTAGGCTAAGGCTAATGTAACGACATCGGCTTCCAATCCATCGATCACCGAGCGAGATTGCTTTCCGGATCCCCCATGCGACTGATTAATGGTTACTTTTTGTCCCGTCTGTTGTTCCCACTTGGAAGCGAAGCTGGCATTAAAATCCTGATACAGCTCTCTGGTCGGATCGTAGGATACATTCAGCAATTCCACCGGCTTCTTTTCTTCCTTGACTTCTGTGGAAGCAGGCTGGGTTTGGCTGGTGTCGCATCCGACAAGCCCCAACAGCAAGCTGCTTGCGAGTATAGAAAAGGCTAATTTTTTCAACATCTATGATCTCTCCCTTTGATAAGTACTTTCTCTTTTTGGTCAACAAAAAAAGCTCCATTAATCCCGCAACAAATCCGTTGCTAGAGTAAAGGAGCCTTCGGTGGTCCGATCGGCCAAACATATTAAGTTAAAATAATGCCCTACACTCCCTTTTTCAATGAATTCTTTTCTAAAGGGAAGCGCTGTTTTTCCACTCTTTCAATCTGTGTGATCTTCGAATCATGGATAATAATATGAACCGAGCCGTATTCGAGCCCTTCTAGGGATCGAAGGATTCTCTCCACCAAAGACTCATCAATCTGACGCTTTGACAAGTTACTTCCTCCTCTTCTTTGTTTAGAAAACGTCATTCTTGAGTAAACCAGTCGAGATTCTCTCCCGGATTTATCTATAGCATAGGTATATTCACTAGCTGTTCCGTAGGTGAATTCACCTCCTAAAAAGAATTTTACTCTGGTTCCTTGAACCTCCGATGGATCGGTTGGTCCGCGCTTGAAATTTTATAGACTAATATTATTCCAATAAAACCTACCTGTCAAGTATGAATTATACTTTATTGAAGTGCATATAAATATGTAATTCCGATTAGTTAGCCTACAGTACGCTTGGGATTCCCACAAGACCTTAACACATTTTCTTGCAACTTTACGTGATAATCTTGCAAGTTTGAGACATATTCTTGCAAGTTCTGCTCTATTTTTGCAAGTTGCAGCATTAATCTTGCAATTAAGTGTTCGCACACAGAAAAAGCCAATCAAGCGGAATTTTCTTGATTGGCTTTTTTGGCAGCTATATGTAGAGCAGCGAGGCAAATCACGTTTGGCAAAGAGGGGGACTTTTCATAGGAATGGTAGAATCAAAGCTGCAACTGGGACGAAACCTAAAAAAATGATAGTTACCGCTCATATAACAATCATAACGATAACCTTCTTTAATAAATTTCTCCACGATGATCCAGGACGCCTTCACATCTCTTGAATACGGAGGTATGCCGTCTCCAGAGAGTTCTTCCAATACTTGATGAGCAACAAGTTGGTCGAGTTCAAATCCTGCTTCCATTTGATCATCTTCTCAATCGTATCTAAATCTTACCTTAATTATCATCCTTTGCCTTCAATCATGCCACAGCATTGTGATATTATGTTACAAAAATTCTAAAGATTAGCTCCTGCTCATCTCAACGGCTTACAACACACCGAAGACTTCGACATGGCTTCATTTAATAAGTGAATGGAACGAAGAACCGTCCCTCTTTCATTCTCATGGATGTGAGAGAATACCTCTTTCAAATATTGATTCATCTCGGAATCAATCGTTGTCGCTACAAATTTTCCTTCGGTAGTTAAGGTAAGAATATATACCCGTTTATCCTCTGGTAAAGGACTTTTCTTGACTAGCCCCATCTTTATGAGATTTTGAATCTGACGGCTAAACGTGGTGATATCAATGCTTAACGTATCCGCGATTTGTTGCATGGAAGGTTGTTGCTGCCGATCGATTTCGTAAAGGATATGACTCTGTACGAGGGAAAGTTCGATCCCCCCCACCGAGCAGCAATTTCTATTTAGGAGACCAAAGCGCCTTGTCATCACTTGAAACAAACTTCGAATATCTTCCACTTCTTTCACCTCAAACTTAATGTATACCACTTTTAATTGCATTTTGCAATTTTTTAAAGAAACCCGGGCATACAGTCCATTGACCTGCCTTACGCGCCAATTCTCTTTTTCTTAAGAAGGTTTAGATAATCGGTTAATATACGCAACAAAAAAGCAGGGGATGGATGCTGTAGTCCCACTCCCCCGCTATATGTGCTATCTTACATAATTACATAGCTTACCAATATTCTCTACCTCAACTGAAACGATGTCACCTGACTTCATTGGACAACTGCCAGATGGTGAACCAGTAGCCAAAACATCACCTGGCTCCAGTGTCATAACTTGTGAAATCCAACTGATTAGGTAGGGAATAGAAAGCGACATCTGATTAGTATTACCGTCTTGTACGACCTTCCCATTTAATGTTGTAACTATTCGTAAATGAGTTGGGTCTATACCTGTTACAATCCATGGACCTAACGGCCCAAAAGTGTCAAAACCTTTGCCCCGTGTAAACTGGGGATCCGTTTTCGTAAGATCTCTTGCCGTCACGTCATTGAATACCGTACAGCCAAAAACATAATCCAATGCCTCTTCTTCTTTTATATTTTTGCCGCGTTTCCCAATAACAAGCGCCAATTCCCCCTCCATTTCCACCTGCTTGGATATATCTCTTGACGGAAGAATAATTTCCCCCTGATCTGGAATCAAGGAAGAAGTCGGTTTTAAAAACAAAAACGGTTCTTTGAGATTGGCCTGCCCCCCCGTCTCTTTTGCGTGTCCAGCATATGTCCAACCGAAATTAACCACTTTTGAGGGTACTACAGGCTCTAATATTTTCATGTCGCAATATTTAACTCTTACACCATCATATTTAAGTTCATGATTTACAATTTCAGTAAAATCGCTGGACAATTGTAAAATTTCGTCATCCTCTAAAATACCGTAGTATACTTTTCCGTCTTGATTCTGATAGCGAACTATCGTTTGTGTTTTTTGTAGAACCTGCATTACCACACCAACTCAACTCCATCCATTTAATTCCACTTCGTACTGTATCTTCCACGTTTGCCAATTGATTTAAACCATTAAGCACCTTCTGCCCGAAATTTGCAGTTCATTGGCTATAGGGGTTTCCATCATTTCTTTTACTTGATCCAAATTCTTTGTTTTGCCTAATACCCACATCAGCTTGGTGACGATCGCTTCGGTATTCATATCCCGTGAAGAAATAATGAGTTTTCTCGAAACCTTTCTCCCCACTTCATATCGTTCCAAATCGGTTCCCTCTTCTAGACATTGAGTAGTGATCACTACGGCAACCCCAGCCTCAATCAGTTCATTGATCTTTGGAAGCAGATTTCGCTTTTCAAAGGGAATTCCACCATTTCCATAGGTTTCAATAATAACCCCTCGATAGGACCGTTTGATATAGTCGAATACCTCTGGTGTTATACCCGGGTAAAGCTTCAATAAAAACACGTCCGTACATAAAGAGGTGTCCATTTTCACCGGGCCTGCCTCCTTTTCCGGGATCGGCTCTAAATACTGGATATTCGATCCATCCAAACGAGCAATATAGGGGTAATTAATGCTCTTAAAGGCGCTATAGCTCTTCGATCTTACTTTTACTGCCCGGGTTCCGCTGATCACCTTTCCATCAAATACTACATAAACCCCACCGATCTCTTCACAAGCATACCGGATAGCATCGATCAAATTTCTCTTCGCATCGGTCTCTTCAAACCCAATTGGTATCATAGAACCTGTCATGACAACCGGCTTAGCAAGATTTTGCAGCATAAAGGAAAGAGCAGCCGAGGTATACCCCAAGGTGTCCGTCCCATGGGTGATCACAAATCCATCGTAACGGTCATAATTCTCATAAACGGTTTGAGCGATTTCAACCCAAGATTCCGGCTGCATATTCGTACTATCCAGATTCATCAAAGGGATGCTATGAAGGCTGAATTTTACGGTTTGGTCCTGTAAGTAACGAAGAAGATCCTGATTAGTTAAACCCGGAGCTAAGCCATTTTCTCCTTGTACGGAAGCAATGGTGCCTCCTGTGGCTAGTAAAAGTATTTTTTTCATCCCAAACACCTTTCTGAGTCTCTGATTTTTTGCAAGCCTTATATTTAATCAGATAATATTCGCGTTACGCGTACTTTATACTTATTATAATGAACCTATTCACAAAAAACAATAATGAATTATTCTTTTCGCGACCTTTTAAAGAGATAAAAGGCCCTAAAATCAAAATGGATCTTAGGACCAAAAAGGAATACAGCATGCTCTATAATTTAGTTTTGGATTTTGGTGGGGTGATGTCAAAGGCGATAGGTGTTTCCATCATCTCTTTTACTTTTTCGGGTTGATCGCTCTTGCCTAAAGCCCACATTAATTTCGGTACAATGGCCTCCGTATTCATATCCCTTGTGCGGATAATCCTATTTTCAGCTACTTTCCGACCCACTTCGTACAAACCGAGGTCTTCTCCTTCTTCAAGAACTTGAGTGGTAATGACAACCGCAATACCAGATTCGATCAGCTCATGGATTTTCGTGACCAGATTTCTCTCTTGGAAAGGAATTCCGCCTGTCCCAAAACTCTCAATGATAATTCCTTTATAGAGGGGCTTTAGGCAATCAAACAGTTGAGGATTTGTTCCAGGGTGAAGCTTCAATAAAAAAACATCAGGACAAAGGGACGCATCGAATTTCATTTTCTTTTCTTTTGCTGGAGGAATGGACTTATAGTACAAAACTTCCGACTGATCCACACGGGCTATATATGGATAATTGATGCTTTCAAAAGCATCGTAGCTTTTGGTCCTTAGCTTGACCACTCTGGTTCCCAAAATTACCCTTCCATCAAATACGATGTAAACGCCGCCTATATCTTCGCAAGCAAACCGAACGGCATCTCCTATATTTTTCCTGGCATCGGTTCTCTTGTAATGAATCGGGATCTGGGATCCTGTAATGACAACCGGCTTAGCCAAATTTTGCAGCATATAGGAAAGAGCTGCGGACGTATAAGCCATGGTATCCGTCCCATGAGTAATAACAAACCCATCATACGCATCATAATGCTGATAGACGGCTTCGGCTATTTTGACCCAGGATTCGGGCTGCATATTTGTACTGTCAATGTTCATCAGAATTTTACTTTCAACCTTATACCGTTGATTTTGTTCAGGCAAATAGCTCGCAATTTCCTCAGCAGACATTCCGGGCGAGAGCCCTTGCTCCCCAGGCACTGATGCAATGGTTCCTCCAGTAGCTAGCAAAAGAATTTTTTTCATATGGACTCCTCCCTTCCTTAAAGGTAGATTTTACTAAGTATTGGGTTATAATACGGTTTGATGCGTACTAAACAGCCATTCAACAAAAATAATACGCGTTACGCGTATTTTGGATTTATTATAGGTGATCAAAAAGAGTAATTCAAGACTATTTATTCGTTACACGACCGCGATTTAACTGATATTATTATAATGAGAGAGAAAAATAGGGGGTAATAAAAGATGCTAAAGCGATTAACCGAATTAAGAAAGAGCAAAAAATGGTCATTGCAATATATGGCCGATCGGCTTGGAATCGCTAAAAGTACCTATGCAGGGTACGAATCAGGGTATCGTGAACCTTCATTAGAATCGATCAACAAGCTTGCCGGTCTTTTAGAGACATCCGTTGACTATCTATTAGAAAGAACAGATGATCCGACTTTCTATAGCAAAGAGGAAAAAAGCAAGATAACCCCTTCCCTGAACTTAACAGATAAGGATATATTAGTGTGCGTTGAATTAATCGTGGATGGCATGACCCTTTCTCCCGATGAGCTTCAACAATTTATTGCCTTTGTTAGGGCTAAACGGGAGATAGAGAAAAGAGGGCATTAAACCCTCTCCTTTATCGGCTTCTTTATGCAGAGAAGAACTTCTCTTTGTTTGATGCTGCAGATTCATGGTGCTTGTATTCCTTCTCCCAAAAATCTGCGCTTTCAATCCCCAGCTTTACCGGATCAAATACAGGATCCTTTCCTTCTTTCTTCTGGCTTTCATAATCTTTTAATAGTTTTAATGCCGGCTTTGTAAGTAGAAGAATGGCGATAATGTTCAGCCAAGCCATACTTCCTACCCCGATGTCCCCTAATGCCCAAGCCACTCCGGCTGTTTTCACAGCTCCATAAAAAGTCATAAACAAGATGGCAATCTTTAAGGCATATTCAGACCAAACCCGTTTTACTCTACGATTCAGATAGGCTAGATTGGTTTCTGCCATATAATAATAGGCCATGATCGTGGTGAAGCAGAAGAAAAGCAGAGAGATGGCAACAAATGGTCCGCCAAAACTTGGGAACAGCGTTTCAACTGCTTTTTGTGTATATATCGCACCAGGCTCAATCTTATCTAAGTTATTGACAATCGGTGCTGCCCCCTCCGGAGTTACGTTATACATTCCGGTCAATAAAATCATGAATGCGGTTGCTGAACAGACAAACCATGTATCAACATAGACAGAAAATGCCTGAACCAATCCTTGTTTAGCAGGATGGGATACTTCTGCAGCGGCAGCAGCATGCGGTGCTGTACCTTGTCCGGCTTCATTGGAATAAACTCCGCGCTTAACCCCCCAAATAATCGCCTGACCAAGAATTCCGCCAAAAGCGGCATCTGCACCAAGGGCACTGTCAAAAATTAGAGAAAGCACACTAGGCAATTGATCCATGTTGCTAATAACCACCATTATTGCGATCACAATGTAACCTAAAGCCATAAACGGCACAACAACCTCAGCGACTCTAGCAATCCGTTTCACCCCGCCGAAAATAATCACCCCAATAAGAACAACTAACACTATACCTGTAATCGTGGGGCTGATACCAAATCCATTTTCCATTCCCGCAGCGATACTGTTCGATTGCACCCCCGGCAAAAATATCCCTGTGGCCAGAACGGTTACTATAGAGAATAATACAGCATACCATTTTAACTTTAAGCCTTTTTCAATATAGTAAGCAGGACCCCCACGGAATTGACCATCTTGTTTGGTTTTGTAGACTTGTGCGAGAGTTGCTTCTACAAAGGCCGATCCTGCCCCTAAGAAGGCCATCACCCACATCCAAAAAACCGCACCTGGACCCCCGAAGGCGATCGCAGTAGCCACACCGGCAATATTTCCTGTCCCTACGCGGCCGGCAAGCGCCATCGCCAATGCTTGGAAAGACGTTATTCCCGCTTCTGAATTCCTGCCTTCAAACATTAATTTAATCATATGGAAAAAGTGCCTTAATTGCAGGAATCGGGTAGCAACTGAGTAAAACAGCCCTACTCCTAGGCAAAGAAAGATCAGTCCTTTACTCCAAATCATTCCATTCAACCAATCTATAAAAGCTTCCACACCATAACCCCCTTTTATGATTAAGAATAATAGCTTAATAGTTTATTAATAGAATGAATCCTGTTGCTCCAGTAGGCTTGGCCATTTCCCTGCTGTTCGCATATCAATTTGCATCCGCTTTCAAAAATATCATTCAGCTCCTCCATATCTGCCTGTACGAATCCTTCCTGCCCTTAAGAAAGCCATTGTATGTATTTTCAACACCATAGACTCTCACCTCCTTTTTACAAAAGTCGCTTTACGCGAACTTTATGTCCACATTATAGGATAAATTTATCGGAATATCAAGAAAAAATATTCATTTCGCAAACACTTGATTGATCCAGCCTATCAGGTAACGGTTTACGTTACAAAGATGTATTCCATCAGCTATGGGACAAATAATTAAAGGCACACTATTTAATAGTGCGCCTTCACGATTCAAAATTAAGCAAACTGCAGTTTTAGTACTTCTAGGTCGATCAATTCTACCCTGTCCCCATTGCGCAGTCCTGCCGCATTCGCTTCATCAATATCCAGATGCATTTCGAGACTAAATTGATCACTAACTCTGATCATCACTTGATCAAAGATTAAAGAGCGTATTCCCGAGGTTTTTACACATACGGCCTCTTGGTCTTTGACGCCAAAGGTTTCCGCATCTTTTGGCGTCATATGAATATGACGTTGGGCGATAATCACACCCTGGTTGAGTTTAATGCTGCCTTGGGGGCCTATGATTTCAATACCCGGTGTCCCTGCTAGATCGCCGGACATGCGTATGGGCGCTGGAATGCCTAGAAGGATCGAGTCTGACATGGAAATTTCAAGCTGGGTGGCCTGACGCACCGGTCCTAATATCCGAACCCTTGAAATTTGCCCTTTAGGTCCGGCAATCGTTACCGTTTCCTTTGCAGCAAACTCACCGGGTTGGGACAAATCTTTCAAGTTCGTCAAGGCATATTGCTCGCCAAAGAGAGCAAATAGGTCCTCTTCACTTAAATGAATGTGCCGATTCGAAATGCCGACAGGGATCATCTTAGACATAACTCCATTACCTCCACTATCCCGGAAATACTCATCGTATCTCTCGCGATCATCAGTTCTTCATTGGTCGGGATGATAAATGCTTTAACTGGTGAATGCGCGTAGGTTAATTCTCGTTCCTCCCCACGCACCCCGTTTTGCTGAGAATCAAAGTGGATGCCCATCCAGTCTAATTTCTCGAGGATCAAGGAGCGAATCCACTGA
>JBEQAI010000119.1:0-9148 GCA_041640415.1 Ammoniphilus sp.
GGTCATTTCCATGGTAGGGGCCATGCTGTTCGCTCCGTTTGTAGGGTAACGATGGAGAAGCTCCTTTTAAGGGAGCTTCTTTTTCTTTTATTCGTAAATGAAAAAGTAGAATTTTGTGAAAATACACATTTGAAATAATTTAGAATATTTAGTTGACGAGGCGCAATTGGCAAATATATAATGTTGACAACGCTTACAAGATTACAAATAAAACTCGATAGGGGGGAACTGAGTGAAGATATTGGAAGTTGAAGATCTGTCTCTACACTTTGGTGGAGTTGCTGCGCTGTCAAAGGTAGGATTTCATGTGGAAAAAGGTGAGATTTTTTCCATAATAGGACCGAATGGCGCTGGAAAAACAAGTATGTTAAATTGCATTAGCGGGTTGTACCATCCTTCTCAAGGGTCTATTCGATTTAATGGACAAGACATAACACAGATGAAGCCTTATAAAAGAGCAGAGTTAGGTATCGCAAGAGCCTTCCAGAATATCGAATTGTTTAAGCACATGACAGTTCTAGACAATTTAATGCTGGGAAGGTTCGTTCGCATGAAAACAGGAATACTCGCAGGCGGACTTTTCTGGGGTGCCGCTCAAAAAGAAGAAGTAGAGCACCGGCGGGCTGTTGAGGAAATTATTGATTTTCTAGAGATCCAAGACATTCGCAATAAGCCGGTAGGAACACTGTCCTATGGGCTTCAGAAACGGGTAGAAATGGGCAGAGCGCTAGCTTTAGATCCAGAATTGTTGCTTCTTGATGAACCGATGGCGGGAATGAATACCGAAGAGAAGGAAGATATGGCGCGTTTCGTGCTTGATATCCATGAGGAAAAGAAGACAACAATCGTATTAATTGAGCATGATATGGGTGTCATTATGGATTTATCCAATCATATTGTGGTGTTGGATTTTGGCAGGTTAATTGGTTTTGGTACCCCTGAAGAAATTCAAAAAAATCCAAAGGTCATCGAAGCGTATCTTGGCGAAGAAAATGCGAGTTAGTTTTAAGTTATTTGTACAAACGAACGAATAATGGCCTTTTAGTCGGGAGGAAGAAAATGGAGAATAGAACCCTGCCACAGTTACTAAGAGATAGAGTAAGTCAAATGGGGACGCGTGTAGCTCTTAGGGAAAAGGACTTTGGAATATGGAATGAATATACATGGGAATCATTTTATCAGCTGGTTAAGAAGTTCGGAATGGGTTTGCATTCATTGGGATTGGCTCGTGGAGAGGCATTGGCGATCATCGGGGACAATCGGCCAGAGTGGGTTGTTTCTGAACTGAGCGCTCAGTCAATTGGAGGGGTTTCCGTAGGAATTTACCAGGATTCTTTGCCCAACGAGGTCTCTTACATACTCAATCACTGCCATGCCCGGTTTGTGGTCGTAGAGGATCAAGAGCAGGTTGATAAGCTTTTGGAAGTGGAAGACGAGCTGAAGCAAGTCGAAAGAATCATCTACTACGATCCTAAGGGAATGAGAGACTATAGTCACCCTAAGCTCATGTACTTTGAAGATGTCTTGAAGCTAGGGGAAAAAGAAGATCAAAAAAAACCGGGATGGTTTGAACAGCAGATCGAAGTAGGAAACTTGGACGATATTGCCATTCTCTCTTACACCTCCGGAACAACCGGAAAACCGAAGGGAGCCATGCTGAGTCACCGAAATCTTGTGAGTATGGGGAATAACCTAATGGAAATGGATCCGCTAAAGGTTGGCGATGAATATCTGTCGTTTCTCCCTTTAGCATGGATCGGAGAGCAAATGATGTCCGTTTCCTCTTTTCTTGTGATTGGGTTTACCATTAACTTTCCGGAGGAGCCGACAACAACCCAGCAGAACTTGCGAGAAATTGGGCCACACGTGATGTTTTCTCCTCCTCGAATCTGGGAGGATATGGTATCAAAGGTGCAGGTTCGAATTCAAGATGCTGGCTGGTTAAAGCGAAAAGCCTATGATGTTTTTAAAAAGATTGGGGACAAAGTGGCTGATGCTCATTTTGAAGGGAAACCAGTCCCAGCCATGACGAAGTTCCTGTATATGCTCGGGGATTATCTCGTGTTCAGTGCGCTGAAGGATCATCTTGGACTTCTGCGATTAAAGCGAGCTTATACTGGAGGAGCTGCTCTAGGTCCAGACGTCTTCCGTTTTTTCCACAGCATGGGGGTTAATCTCAAGCAAATCTATGGGCAAACGGAAGTGGCCGGAATCGCGATTGTACATCGGGATGGTGATATTAAGTTCGACAGTGTGGGGGTCCCGATACCGGGAACGCAGGTGAAGATCTCTGAGGAAGGCGAGATCCTGATCCATAGTCCAAGCGTATTTGTTGGCTATTTCGAAAATGAGAAGGCAACAGCGGAAACGGTTCATGATTCTTGGCTTCATACAGGGGATGCAGGATACCTAGATGATGCAGGACATCTGTATGTCATTGACCGTCTTAAGGATGTGATTCGTCTAGAAAGCGGAGAAATGTTTTCCCCACAGTTTATTGAGAACAAGCTAAAGTTCAGCCCTTATATTCAAGAAGCTGTGGCTATTGGAAAAGACAGAGAGTATGTCACCGCGATACTCAACATTGATATGGGGAATGTAGGGCGCTGGGCAGAGGAAAATCAAATTGCCTACACGACCTATACAGACCTATCGGGTAAACCGGAAGTATTGGAGCTGATCCAACGAGAGGTAACGGAGATCAATCATGGACTCCCGGATAAAGCGAAGATTAGAAAGTTCGTTCTTCTATGGAAAGAACTTGATGCTGATGATGAGGAATTAACAAGAACCAAAAAGATCAGAAGAGGGTTCATCATTGAAAAGTACAAAGAGGTAATTGACGGAATGTACTCCGTCCACAGTGAAATTAGCGTGGAAGGGAAGATCCGTTATCGAGATGGTAAAGAACAGGTTATCAATACGCGTCTTCGCATCATGATGACCGATGGGGAGGTGGCTTAATGGACTTTTTTCTGCAATTAGCCGTTAGCGGGCTCGTAATTGGCTCTGTGTATTCACTCGTGGCTCTAGGCTTTGTCTTAATCTATAAATCGAGTGATGCGATTAACATGGCCCAAGGTGAATTTTTGCTGGTGGGTACCTACATTTGTTTGACGCTCATTACAACCTATAATGTCCCATTTATTCCCGCATTGCTGCTTACCCTCGTGTTTAGTGCGGCTCTAGGATTCCTGATCGAACGCTTAGTCTTAAGACCATTTATTGGCGAGCCCGTCATCTCCATGATTATGGCAACAATTGGACTCGCGAGCCTAATGGCTGGAATTATCCATGTGATTTGGGGATTCGAAACCCGCGTATATCCACCGATCTTCTCACAGGAACCGATTAAATTGGGGGCTATCGTTATTTCTCCGATTTACCTATGGTCCCTCGTCATTGTACTCGTATTACTTGTCCTGTTTACTCTTTTCTTTAAGTTTTCAAAGATGGGAGTGGCCATGCGAGCAACCGCAGATGATCAACAAGCAGCTTTATCCATGGGGATTAGCGTAAAGGCCGTATTTGCAATCACCTGGGCGATTTCAGCCATCGTATCGTCTGTCGGAGGAGTTCTGCTAGGGAATATCAACGGGGTCAACTCTTCTCTTGCTTTGATCGGTTTAAAGGTATTGCCTGTAGCGCTGCTGGGTGGACTCGATAGTATTCCTGGCGCGATTGTCGGAGGATTTATTATCGGTTTACTTGAAAGCTTAGCCGGCGGATATTTAGATCCATTGGTAGGCGGAGGATTAAAAGATGTTGTTCCATTCTTTGTCTTGGTCCTTATTCTTATGTTTAAGCCTTATGGATTGTTTGGTAAGCGTGAAATTGAAAGGGTGTGACGAACAGAATGCGAAATCCTTTTGTAATGGAGTGTGGAGAGTTTCACGTTAATTATAAGCAGGAAACTGCCATTTACAAGATTGCCAGAGTACGCCGCAGGGTAATGGTCATTCTTGCTTTCTTCGCCGCGTTCCCGCTTATCTTTGGGGATTATTATGTAGGGCTTGCTACGCTATGCGGGATTGCCGCGGTTGGGGCTATCGGTCTTAATATTCTTACTGGATTCACGGGCCAGATTCATATCGGGGTCGGTGCATTTTTAGGGGTTGGAGGATATGCCTCGGCGATCATTACCACCAAGCTTGGGATGCCATTTTGGATTGCCTTGCCGATTGCAGGTTTAATCACGGCAGCCGTTGGTGCCTTGTTCGGAATTCCGTCGTTACGGTTAAAAGGGCTCTACCTAGCCATGGCGACTTTAGCCGCTCAGGTTATCATCTTGTTTGTCATCAGCAGATGGGACAGTGTTACCGGCGGGACTGCGGGAATTATCCTTTCTCGTCCTAGCATTTTCGGATTTACCTTCGCTTCCGAAACAAGCTACTATTACTTAACCATGATAGTTTTATTCCTTACGGCTCTCTTTACAATGAATTTGTTCAGATCTCGAATGGGCCGAGCCTTCGTTGCGGTGCGAGATCGTGATGTGGCGGCAGAGGTCATGGGAATTGACTTATTTAAGACGAAGCTATTGTCCTTTGCTGTAAGTTCTTTCTTTGTAGGTGTAGCAGGATGCCTAATGGGACATTACACGATGGTCGTAAGCCCTGAGCTGTACAGTATAAGCGTATCGATTGAATACCTGGCGATGATCTTGATTGGCGGTTTGGGCAGTGTGATGGGGTCGATTTATGGAGCCGTTTTCATTACGATGCTTCCTGTATTTTTGAGGATGATCATGGAAGTGCTCGGAACGTATTTCCCAGGTTTAGAAGGTGTGTTTGTCGGCTTTAGAGAAGTGATCTTTGGGGCGATTATCATTCTCTTCTTGATCTATGAACCAGACGGCATAGCAAAGATGTGGAAAAACCTTAAAAATTACTTTAAGTTATGGCCTTTCTCTTACAATCGATAAAATTTATCATTTCAGCTGCTGTGTAAGAGAAGTTCATGAATAAAAAAATCACATCCAAATGGGGGAAACAAAAGATGAAGAAAATGTGGAAAAAGTTAGGCTTGAGCGCTGCAACACTTTCCCTGGCATTAGGTTTAGCCGCTTGCGGCGGAGGCAATAACAGCAGTGCTCCTGCTACAGGTGGAGATGCGAAGCCGGCCGACACGGCAGCTAAGCCAGCGGATGCTCAACCTAAAGGAACGATAAAGCTTGGCGGATTGTTTGATATTACGGGGGGAACAGGGGATGTAGGCGCTCCTTATGCGGAGGGCGAAAAAGCCTATGTAGAGTACATCAACAGCAAAGGTGGAGTGAATGGCTATAAGATCGAATTAATTGGTGAGGATTACGCCTATAAAATTCCTGAAGCCCAAAAACTTTACACGAAGTTTAAATCAAAGGATCAAGTGTCTGCAATCTTGGGCTGGGGAACAGGCGATACCGAAGCTCTACGTCAGCAAGTAGCAGCTGATAAGCTTCCATTCGTTTCTGCAGCTTACTCCGAAAACTTAAAAAACATTAATGAAAGCCCATACAACTTCTTGGCTGCTGCGACTTATTCAGACCAAGCAAGAACCTCGATTAAGTGGATAAAGGATAATTGGAAGGGTTCCGGAAATCCAAAACTAGCCTTGATCTATAACGACACTCCATTTGGTAAGTCTCCAATCCAAGATGCAAAAGATTATGCAGCTAAAATTGGTGTGGATGTTGTCGATGAGCAAGTCGTTGATCTAAAGGCTCTTGACGCTACTTCCCAGCTGTTAAACCTTCAAAAGACCAACCCGGACTTCGCGATTATCCAACAAACCTGGGGAGCCACGGCAACCATTTTGAAGGATGCGAAGAAGCTTGGCTTAAAAACTCAATTTATTGGCTTAAACTGGGCTACAGGAGAAGGTTTATTGCCAATCGCTGGTGATGCAGCGGAAGGGTTCATCGGGGTCGTAACACACGCGTTCCCATATGAGGACCTGCCTGGCATGGCTGAAGTTAAAGAGTATTTAGAGAGCAAAGGACAAAAGCTTGAAGACAAAAACCAAAAGTTCATTCAAGGTTGGGTTACAACCAAGATCATGATGGAAGGTATCCGTGCAGCTGGAGATAATGTAACCGGTGAAGGAATCCGTAAAGGGCTTGAAACGATTAACAATTTAGACCTAGGCGGTTTGGCTGCACCTGTTTCTTTCTCTGCTGACAACCATGCAGGAACCAACCAAATCCGCTTAGCGCAAGTAAAGAATGGCAAGTTTGAAATCATTACCGACTATATCGGGCACTAGGATTATAAGCAGAGAAAGGGTTGCTTGATTTAACGGCAAGCACCCTTTCTCTTCATTACCAAGAGCTTTAATGTCGAGGGGAGGAGAAACACATTGCTGACGTTAAATAATGTGGAAGTGATGTACGATAAGGTAATACTCGCCTTAAAAGGAATGTCCATGCAAGTACCTAAAGGGAAGATCACGGCTCTTCTCGGGAGCAACGGTGCAGGAAAAAGTACAACCCTCAAGGCCATTTCAGGGCTTCTAAAAAGTGAAAATGGTCAGGTAACGGATGGATATATTGAGTTTGAAGGCAAAAAAATTGATGGAAATGACCCAGAAATTATTGTGCGTGAAGGGATCTTTCAATGTATGGAAGGCCGCCGCGTATTCAAGCATTTAACAGTGGAAGATAACTTGATTGCTGGAGCTCATACAAGGAAGGATCGTTCAAACCTGAAGCAGGATATCGAACGGGTGTACACCTACTTTCCCAAACTAAAGATGTTGAAAGGAAGAACAGCGGGCTATTTGTCCGGCGGGGAGCAACAGATGCTGGCGATCGGCCGTGGCATGATGGCGAAACCTAAGGTACTGCTATTGGATGAGCCATCTTTAGGAATTGCCCCTCTTCTTGTAAAGGAGATCTTTAGCATTATCAAGCAAATTAATCAACAGGAAGGCACTACGATTCTTGTTGTTGAGCAAAATGCCAATGTCGCCCTATCCATAGCGGATTATGGGTATATCATGGAAAACGGAAGAATTGTATTGGAAGGAGATGTTGCCTCACTACTGTCCAATGCTGATGTTAGGGAGTTTTACTTAGGGATGAAGGACGCCGGCCGAAAAAGCTTCCGCGATATCAAGCATTATAAACGCAGAAAGCGGTGGATGTAATGAAGGAGCATCTTCTACAAGAAGTGATCAAATATGCCTACGACCATTCAGCAGGCTGGAGAAAGAGGTTGGACGAAGCGGGAATTTCTGCAGGGGACATAGAGGAAGAGGAGGACTTATCCAAAATTCCGGTTCTTCGCAAGGAGCATCTGCCTTCTATCCAAAAGCAATCTCTACCTTTTGGCAACCTGACTACGCTTGAAGCTCAACGCATGATTCGGATCTTTATGTCACCTGGTCCCATTTATGATCCTCAGGCTGAAGAAGGAGACTTTTGGCGATTTGGAGAAGCCTTGCAAGCTGCCGGATTTGGTCCCGGCGATATTGTACAGAATACTTTTTCCTATCACCTTTCACCTGCTGGCTTTATGTTTGATTCTGCTTTAAGATCCTTAGGATGTACGGTCATTCCAGCTGGCGTAGGGAATACGGATCTGCAATTACAGCTAATGCAGGAATGTGCAGTAACTGGCTATGTCGGCACCCCAAGCTTCCTGGCCACCTTGCTGTCCCGAGCTGAAGAAAGTGGATTAAATATTCAAGAAAGCTTCCGGCTAGAAAAAGCACTTTTCACAGCGGAAATGCTCCCACCCAGCCTGCGAAAGCAATTAGAGGGTTATGGGATCCACGTTTCAGAAGGGTATGGAACGGCAGATATTGGCTGCATTGCCTATCAAGTGGACAAAGAGCCAGGCTTGAAGGTGAGAGACTCTTTATTTCTGCAGATTTGTGATCCGGAGACCGGCTTGCCTATCTGCAATTCAGACGTAGGAGAAATCGTGGTTACGCTGCTGGATAAACCCTACCCTTTAATCCGATTCGGTACAGGAGATTTATCGAAGTGGGTCGATGGAAGGCAAGGAGAAAGAATTGCCGGGGTACTTGGCCGAGTGGGAGATGGGGTTAAGGTTCGGGGCATGTTTGTCCACCATCAGCAAATGGCAAAAGTCATGAATACCTTCCCTGAGATTGAGTTTTTTCAAGCGGTTGTTTCCAGAGATGGCTTACGAGATATTCTGAAGGTGCGTTTGGAATCAAACCATGATTCGAAATCTTTTAAAGAGCTTCTAACTAAGAGGCTTGTGGAAGCAATTAGGGTTACACCTGATGTAGAGATTGTGCCAGTGGGGACCATTGATCGCGGAGAAAAACAGCTTATAGATTTACGGGAGTGGACTTAAATATTAATAGCCGGAGATTAGGCTGCTATTTTTTCATAAGATAGTACCTGGTTATCTGGCTATTTATATTGATAAGAGAGGAAGGGGAGAAGCGTTTTGCTCAAAGGATTAAAAGTGCTGGATTTATCAAGATATTTGCCTGGACCTTTTGCTAGTTTAAGGATGGCAGAAATGGGAGCCGAAGTGATTAAAGTGGAGACCCTTCCTTTTGGTGATCCAGCCAGGTTATTAATTGAAGGAACGGAGCTGTTACATCAGGCTTGCAATCGGGGAAAAAAAAGTTTTGGTGTAAACCTTAGGAATCCAAAGGGGGTAGAACTTGTACAGCGGCTGATGGCGAATGCAGATGTAATCTTAGAAAGCTACCGGCCAGGAGTAGCTGATGAAATCGGTATAGGATATCGAAAAGCTCAAGAGATAAATCCGAAAGTCATCTATTGTTCTTTAAGTGGATTCGGTCAGGAAGGTTCTCTTGCCCAATCAGGAAGCCATGATATCAATTATATGGCACTAAGCGGTCATCTTTATGGTTTCCATGCGTCGAGTGGTCAGGCTCCTTCCATTCCGGACAGTACGATTGCCGATCTTGCAGGAGGGATGGCTGCAGTAGAGGCCATTCTAGCCGCTTATATCCAATGTTTAAGAACAGGAACTGGAACGTATTTGGATATTGCCATTACGGATGTATTGGCTTCTTGGCAGCTTGTAAATACAGCTATGAGTGCGCGCAGTTCTAGCTTTCAATCACTAGGAGAAATGCTTCGTCAGGCAGTGAGCTACCAGATTTATGAGACCAAAGATGGCCGTCATATGGCGCTGGGTGCTTTAGAGGAAAAATT
>JBEQAI010000120.1:0-9136 GCA_041640415.1 Ammoniphilus sp.
AATGCGAGCTTTCACAGCCTCTAATTTTTCCTGATAATCACGGCCCTTTGCTCGCTCTTCTTCTACCACTTGCTCTGGAGCTTTAGCTAAGAAACCTTGGTTGCTAAGCTTCTTCTCCACGCGCTCTACTTCTTTCTGCAGATTTTCTGCTTCCTTCTCGAGACGCGCAATCTCCTTGTCTAAGTCGATCAGACCTGCCAACGGCAAGTAAATCTCTGCACCCGTTACAACCGCAGAAACCACTTTATCCGGTGTAGTCAAGGCAAGAGAGATCTCAAGCTTTTCTGGGTTGCAGAAACGGCGGATATACTCCTCCCCTTGCTGCAGAAGGTGCTGGACTTCCTGACTCGCAGGTTTAATCATCAGCTCTATTTTTTTGCTTAATGGTACATTCATCTCCGCCCGGATGTTACGAACATTGCGAATGACTTCCATGAGCAAGCCCATCTGCTTTACGGAATCCGGGAAGTGAAGCTCATCATTCACCTTTGGCCACTCTGCTACCGTAATGCTTGTTCCTTGATGAGGGAGATGCTGCCAAATCTCTTCTGTAATAAATGGCATAAACGGATGAAGCAAGCGTAAGGTCTGCTCTAGCACGTGCGACAATACGGACTGGGTCGTTTTCTTAGCGGCTGCATCTTCTCCATACAAATGCGGCTTCGCCATTTCAATATACCAATCGCACAGATCATCCCAAATAAAGTTGTAAAGCGTTCGTCCCGCTTCGCCAAATTCAAATTGTTCTAAAAGTCTTGTGACTTCCTGAATGGTTTCATTTAGCCGCGTTAAAATCCACTTATCGGTTGTTCCTAAAGGACCAGATAGATCTATGTCTTCTATCGTAAACCCTTCAAGGTTCATGAGGGCAAAACGTGAAGCATTCCAAATCTTATTGGCAAAGTTTCTTGCGGCCTCGACACGCTCCCAACGGAAGCGCTGGTCGTTCCCCGGCGTATTTCCGGTGGCCAGCATGAAGCGCATCGCATCAGCGCCATATTGATCGATGACTTCCATTGGATCCACCCCGTTGCCAAGTGACTTCGACATCTTGCGTCCTTCGGCGTCACGTACGAGTCCGGTGATCAACACGTTCTTGAATGGATTTTGATCCGTAAATTCATGAGCCGTGAAGATCATTCTAGCTACCCAGAAGAAAATGATATCGTACCCGGTTACCAACACATCGGTCGGATAGAAGTGCTTCATGTCTTCCGTTTGCTCTGGCCAGCCTAGTGTAGAGAAAGGCCAAAGAGCCGAACTAAACCAAGTATCCAGGACATCGGTATCTTGTTCTAGCTTTTCGCTTTCGCATTTTGGACAAGCATGGATATCCACACGAGAAACCGTCATTTCTCCGCAATCAGTGCAATACCAAGCTGGAATGCGATGTCCCCACCACAACTGGCGAGAAATACACCAATCCCGGATATTTTCAATCCAATGCAGATAAATCTTTTCAAAACGATCGGGAACAAAGGCGACAGCCTGATCCTCTTTTTGTCTGCGAATCGCTTCTTCCGCTAGTGGTCCCATCTTCACGAACCATTGAGTCGATAAATAAGGCTCCACTACTGCTCCGCTGCGTTCGCTATGCCCTACTTGGTGGATATGCTCCTCAATCTTAAAGCAAACTCCTTGCTCTTGAAGATCCTTCACGATCTTCTTGCGGCATTCGAAGCGATCCAGCCCTTGGTATGGTCCCGCATTCTCATTCATCTTTCCGGTCTCATCCATGACAAGAATCTGCTCTAATTGATGGCGGTTCCCTAGTTCGAAGTCATTGGGATCGTGGGCAGGCGTAATTTTTACGGCTCCGCTTCCAAACTCCTTATCCACATAGTCATCCGCCACAATCTTAATCTCTCTTCCCACGATAGGCAGAATGACGGTTTTTCCGATTAAGTCCTTATATCGCTCATCTTCTGGGTGGACAGCTACAGCCGTATCCCCGAGCATGGTTTCCGGACGGGTCGTCGCTACTTCGATGTGGCCAGAGCCGTCTTTAAGTGGATAGCGAAGATGATATAAAGCTCCCTTTACTTCTTTGTACTCCACTTCAATATCAGAAAGGGCCGTACGAGTTTGCGGATCCCAGTTAATAATATAAGCGCCGCGGTAAATCAACCCTTTTTCATAAAGGCGGACAAACACTTCACGAACGGCGTTGGACAACCCTTCATCTAACGTAAAGCGCTCGCGGGAATAGTCAAGGGACAAGCCCATCTTGGACCATTGCTGACGGATGATATCCGCATACTTGTCTTTCCATTCCCACACCTTCTCAACAAACTTCTCACGACCTAGGTCATAGCGTGAGATTCCTTCGTTCTTTAGCATTCCTTCTACGCGCGCCTGCGTGGCAATCCCGGCATGATCCATTCCTGGAAGCCAAAGCGCATCAAAGCCCTGCATCCGCTTGGTACGGATTAGAATATCTTGCAAGGTATTATTTAAGGCATGGCCGATATGGAGATTCCCCGTTACGTTAGGCGGCGGAATAACAATCGTATAAGGCGTTTTGCCTGCTGCACGCTCTGCCTTAAAATATTCCCCTTCGAGCCAATACGCGTACCATTTCCCTTCGGTTTCTTTTGGATCGTACTTCGTTGGCATTTCTTTTGTTGATTGTACTTCCGACATGAGCTAATCCCTCCTGGACGAATTCCCTTAAAAAAATAAAAAAACCTCCCCCATCCAAAGGACGAAAGAAGTTCGCGGTACCACCTTTGTTAGCCATGAATAGGCCTACTTGGCCTCCTCCATTGCTCCCTCATATCCCTCTCTAACGGTAGGGTTCCGTTTCTTCCTACTTTCTTCGATTTCGGAAAAAAAACTCACGGGCTACCTTCAGCAGCTTCAATCCAAAGGAATCTTCCAGCCAAGGATTCCTCTCTCTTGATGGCTCCACTGCTTAATCCTCCCAGTCAACGTCATCGTCATTATAAAGCTAAACATCATTTTACCAAATTACTATTATCTTAGACAAGAGGGGGATAAATTAAACTAGCCTTCCTTTCTCCAAACATACCATTCTTTTGGCCTTCATGGCCAGCTCCCGATCATGAGTGACCATCAAAATGGTCTTGCCTTCTTCATGTAGCTGCTTAAACACGTTCATGATCATCATCGCGTTCTCATAGTCCAACGCCCCTGTGGGTTCATCCGCTAACAAGACTTCCGGTTCGTTCATCAGGGCTCTGGCCATTGCGACCCGACGCTGTTCTCCTCCGCTCATCTGGTACGGCAAATGGCCAGCTTTCTCTTTAAGCCCCACCTTTTCAAGTAAGGACAGAGCGCAAACTTCATCCTTTGGTTCATAGGATCCTGCAATGGTCTTTGGCATCATCACATTCTCTAGAGCAGTTAAGGTCGGAATAAGGCTCGGAAACTGAAAGACAAACCCGCACTTCTGCGATCGAATCGCAGCCCGCTGCTTGTCAGACAATGTGGTTACATCCTTATCGTCAAACCATACCTTCCCTTCTGAGGGGCGATCGATTAAACCAGCTAAAGCTAAGAACGTCGATTTGCCGCTTCCCGAAGGCCCCATGATGGAGATATACTCTCCCTTTTCAATCGATAGATTTATAGTTTGCAGAGCATGGCTCCAACTATCGCGAGCTAACTGATAGCTTTTCCTCACTTCTTCTAATCGGATCATGTCTTACTCTCCTTCCCTTATCGCCTCATAGGGCTCCATTCGGACGGTACTTCGGATAGGAAAAAAAGCAGCCAGAACAGAAATCAAGACCGTTACCCCTGTCGTCACTAACCCTATCGCTAATCCTGACACCCAATCTGGAAACAGCAGGGGAAGCTGGAACACCTGCATAATCAAAATCCGATTATCATAAAGGGCTGCAGCAGACATTAAAGCACCTAAACTAGCACCCAGTAAAGATGCCATACCCGCTTCCAGCAAAAGCAGTAAATAGGTTGATCCCCTCGTAGCCCCCATGGCTCGAATCATCCCAATTTCTTTTCTTCTCTCGCTTATTAATGCCGTAAACATGGTGGCTACTTGCAAGGAACTCATGACCAATACGAGAACAATCATCATATAGCTAAGTATTTTGACAGGGAAAATCTGCGTATTCACCATTTCCTGAAGTCCTTTTCCTTGAACCACATCTACTCCAATGTCCAACTTCTCTATTTCACGTTTAACAAAGCTTTCCATGCCCGGATCTGTCTTAACTAGAACAATCGAGATATGCTGAGCAGGAAACTCTAAACCGGAACCTTTTTTTTCATTCAGCTCATTGGCTGCATCTCTATGCATAAAGATGGTATGATCGGTTCCCATACCTGTTGGAAACATGACACCTTTGACTGAAAAATCTTTTCCATACAGCGTTACCCATTCTTCAACGTATTGGTTGTCATAATGAAAAAGGAAATTATCTCCGCCTGCAGAAGATCCGATTAAGATATCATAAGTGCCCATTTCTTTACCATCTGCCATCCAATGCCGAAGGGTGAAATCTTCCCTTGGATCAAAAGCAATGATGGGAAAGTCCCCTTCTGTTCGGCAGCATACGGTCGAAACCGTCTCTAGGTAAATTTGAGCGGCGGCTCTCTCTACTTCAGGTATAGATCGAATTCGATCCAATACGGATTCCGGCATATAAAAGGGAGTGGCTGTACCTGATATGATTAAATCCCCTGCCTGGTTCCCATAACCTTTCGGAACGACTAGCAGATCGGCTCCTAACCGGCTAGAGCTAGCTTCCATACTGCGCTCCATCGAATGCACGAAAAAGTAACTGGCGAATAAGATAAAGGCCGTTAACCCCGCACTTCCTGCTAAAAGCATCGTTCTAGATACCTTTCTCTTCAAGTTTCTCCATGCAATCACTATCAATCGATTCACTTCAACTCACCTCAATCTACTGTAGAAATCATTAAAAAGCTCGATATAGAGAAAACTTGGCGAAGCTTTATCTCTTCTCCTTATAAATCTTTTCGGTTAATGGTGTGTATTGTAATGGTAATAATCCAAATCACGACGATGGTCCATACAATATGATAGATAATCTGTACATTGCTCAACATGTGCTCGCCACCATTCTATGGTTTAGTACTTCAAACAGACGCCTAATCTTCTATGAGGTTGGGCACCTGTGTAAATACTAAAAAAAGAGCTGAGGGGACTTTTTTGTCCCCTTGACCCTATTTAACAGTTTTCAAATATTCAATCATAGAACCCATTTGATCGTCTGACCAACCTGCTCCAAGTGCGGGCATGGATCCTCTTCCCGCCTTCATGACGTGAATGAAATCTTCCTCGCCTAGAGTGTCAATTACCCCTATCAGCGTAGGGCCAATCCCCCCGGAAAGATCCGCTCCATGACAAGCTAAACATTGTCCGACCAAAGCTTTTCCTGCCTCTGCACTCACCCCAGCAGGAGCAGCCATGGTATCTCGCTCATCTAGGGGACCAGCCAGCAAAGCGTAGGTTACTGCCCATACCCCAAGTGCTGCATATACGAAAATCAAAAACTTAGGGATCTTTCCATGCCCCGTCTTCATGCCATTAACGACATCCACATGCTCACCTTTATGATGATTCTTAGCCATGCTAGTGCCTCCCCTTACGATTCATCTTCCAGCATTCTATATTTGATTCCTTCAACATCTTCAAACTGGCCGGTCTTCTTTGCAGCGAAGTACAAGAGAATGGCGGATAGAGAGAAGGTCGCCATGATGGTAAGCAACAAGATTGTACTAATCGTCATTTCATTTCCTCCGATGCTTTATTTTATTGAGCAGGCTTTAAGCTCATAAGATAGGCAACCAAATTATTTAGATCCTCATCGCTTAAGTAATCATACTTTGGCATGGTTGAACCCGGCACAATTTCCTGCGGATTTATCAAGTGTGCTAGATTCCATTCTGCACTTGTCCGAGCACCCACCCACATTAAGTCAGGACCTGTTCGATTGGAACCAAACAAGTGCGGCTTATCATTTTGATAGTCGCCTGGAATGGAGACAGGGCCAATATTCATGGCTAAATCGGCTTTAACCGGACGAACGACCTGCGTGTGACAAGTATTGCAACCTTCACGGATATATATTTCACGACCCATGGCTTCAGCAGAGCCTTCGGCGTAAGCACGAGCTTCCGCACTTTTCGAAGTCGCCATCATTTGGTCATCATAAAACGGTAAAATGACTGTCGCAAATGCCCCCATCATAAAAAGCACGAAGGCGGCTATAAATATACCAACTGCACTTTTTTCCATATCCATAGTTTACTTTTTCCTCCTTCTGCTTTAAGCTGTTGCGGTAATATCCTCAGATCTGTCAACCTTAAATGCCTTACCTGCCTTCAATGTCATGTAGATATTCCAAGCAAAGAAGAATTGAGCCACGATCATCAGGGTACCACCAATCGCGCGAACCGCTACAAATGGGGCGACCATTCTTACAGTTTCAATAAATGGTGTAGCTTCCATCCAGGCGAAGCCTTGCATTACGCCAGCGATCCACATGCTGAAAGCGAAGATCAAGAAGCCAGCTACGGATAAGTAGTAGTGCCAGCTCATGAGAGCCTTGCTGTAAATCTCTTTCCCGCTAATCCGAGGAACGGCATAATAGATGGCAATAAAGCCGATAAACGAGAAGGCTCCAAACGGCGCCATATGTGCATGCCCCGGTACCCAGTGAGTATATTTGACTACCGCACTAACGGACATAAGAGATTGGAAAGGTCCTTGTAAGCATGCCATTAAGTAGAAAATCATCGCGGTAATTAAGAACTTCAGGTTCACATTATCTTGTACTTGATGCCATTGTCCCTTCATCGTACCTAAAACGTTAGCAAGTACGGTCCATACAGGAATGATCAATAGAATGGAAGGGATAATGCCGGCTTTCATTAACCATAACGGAATCGGGCTGTTTACCAAGTGATGCGGTCCATTCCAAACATAGAATGTACCAATGGTCCAAAACCCAATGAGCGATAGCTTGTGGCTATAAATCGGCTTTCCAGTAAGCTTCGGCAATAGGTAATACATCGTTCCGATTCCTACTGTAGTAAACCACAGACCGATAACATTGTGACCATAAAACCAGTTCATGTTCGCTTGCATAGCACCGCCTACAAGCTCAGAAGGAATATTCCCAACGATATAAACAGCTGGCAACCAAACTAACGAACCGACATAATACCAAATACTTACGTATAATTGCTTTTCTTTTCGGTTCTTAATCGTCATAAACACATTAACAGCTACAAGAATAGCAAGCAAAGCCACGGCCAAGTCCAACCAAAGCGGCAATTCCGCATACTCTACCCCTGTGGAATATCCTGCTGCAAGTGTAATTACAGCTGCTGTAATTCCTACATTCCATAATACACATGTAAAATTCCCTAAACGTTCACTCCACAACTTTGTACGAAGCAATTTTGGAACGATATAAAACATACAGCCTACATTCACCATCGACAACCAAGCAAGAAGAACCCCATTCGTGTGTATCGGTCGAACACGGCCATAGGTCAGCCATCCCGTTCCTCCAAGAAAATCAGGCGACATTTGCTTAATCGCCACTACGAGTCCCGCCAACATTGAAATAAGCAGCCAGAAAATAGCTGTAAACCAAAAGTTTTTAGCAGCACTATGTTCTGCATTACTAAACATCCTATTACCTCCCCTAATTTCGGTCAAACCTCTCCCTCATTTACCCCAGACGATTGAACTCGATGTACCTGACATCCATCCCTCCAAGCATAAACACTATAGATAATGTGTTAATGTTAGAATGTGCATTTTTTCACAAACTTTATCTACTCTTATCTTATTACAAAACAAGACACAGTCAATCAAGTAATTGTGAAGATAATGTGATGAGATTGAAACCATTTTGTGAAGATGAACCCCTAGACCAATGCCTACATAATTTAGTAACAGCAGATCAGAAAGGATGAAAATGAATGAACCGATTACGATATCACCCCACCTATATGAAGGTGAGAGCAGGGATTCAGCAGCTAACCTTGCCGCTGGGTATTTTCCAGCTAATCCGTACCCTACTCTTGCCTACAAGCTTTGACGTTATCCTTCTCATCCTCATTGCCCTTCTTTATGTAGGGATCGAATTTGATTGGTTTTAGAACAAAAAAAAGAGCCGGAAACCATTCGATTCAATGAATCAAAGGTTTCCGGCTAAAAGTCTTGTATATAATCAAGCGGACAATGGACTGCGCTGATCGATGTAACGGCCGATTTGGGTGACCAATTCATCCCAGTGCCTTTGGACGTGAATGGCTTCAGCCAATCGATTAATGTCGGCTTCACTCCACTCCTTTTGGTTCAAGTAATTGCTAAAGTATTTCCAAACTTCCCTAGGCACAGCTAGTTGTACAAGAATATAAACAAGTTCATTATCCGCTAGCCTCCGCTTCTTCTCATATCCTTCTAAAAAAGACAGGACGGAAGGGAGGTTCCATTCGCTTTTTTCATAGATCTCACGTATGAGTTGAGTGGTATCCTGGTGAAGAGGCACTAAACCTTTATTGTATCCCCCTCGAATTTTCCACCCTTTCTCTGCTTTCACCAATTGCTCCAGACGAAAACTCTCGGTAGACAGCGGAAAGTAGGGGATTGCTTCTTTAATCCCTTCGCATAACTGATAAGCCCTTCTAAAACGTTTATAGAGCAAAGGAAGATTCGCATAAATCACTTCATCAACCAAGGTTGGTTCCTGCTTAGACTCGATCGCCTTCATGATTTGCTTAATTACGGTACTTCCCTCAGTAAAAATATTATCATTAAAGGGTTCCGCACTTGTGTTCACGACTGCATTTATGCGTCCAACCGCACAATGATAATCGGCATAAGCCATTCCTAAATCCTTACACTCACCTTCGTCCTTAATATTGGGCAGCACCGACTCTGGACAGTCGGTCAAAACAAAGTACTTGTTCTGAAAACGAATATACTTCTTATTATTCGAGTTGACTAGGAATCTCTCAACAGCTTCATATCCCTCGGTGAATAACTGCTCTCGCCACGTATTCGACCACTTTAGCAACTCCGGGCTCTGCCAAATAGAAACAATCTTCTTCCCTCTGCTAGTCTCTACTATATAACCATCCTCTATCGGCTGTGCACGAAGAGCTT
>JBEQAI010000121.1:0-9057 GCA_041640415.1 Ammoniphilus sp.
CCACAGGTTTCCCTAAGAATCGAATTATTGGGCAATCCGGCGTATTGGATACTGCGCGATTCAACACGTTTGTAGCTCAAGAGCTAAACGTTTCAGTTGAAGATGTTTCTGGATTCGTTCTTGGTGGACACGGAGACGATATGGTTCCGCTTGTTAGATACTCCTATGCGGGCGGAATTCCTCTTGAAAAACTGATCCCAGCCGATCGTTTAGAGGCGATTGTGGAGCGTACGCGCAAAGGCGGCGGTGAGATTGTGAACCTATTAGGCAACGGAAGTGCTTACTATGCACCTGCTGCTTCTCTTGTCCAAATGGCTGAGGCTATTCTTAAGGATAAGAAACGCATTCTTCCATCTATCGCATTGTTAGAGGGAGAGTATGGCTACAGCGATATCTATCTCGGAGTGCCTACTGTTCTAGGCGGAGATGGCATTGAAAAAGTAATCGAGCTGGAGTTAACAGAGCAAGAAAAAGCGGCTCTTGACAAGTCAGCTGATTCTGTAAGAAACGTTATGGCGATTTTACGCTAAATGGAATAGAAAAGCCCAGGATATTGATTCCTGGGCTTTTTCTTCATTAAATTTCTTAACAATAGGTTAACAATCTCAACATAAAATTTATGATATCATTAAAAAGTATATAGATAGGAGGCTTATTATGAGAGACAAACATCCAATGTTTTTTTCACTTTTTATCATCTTCATTTTATTAACGGGGTGCAGCTTATTTCAAGCCTCACCAGAAGAAGTAGAACAATATAAGCATGCTTTTATTGAAATGGTGGATAAAGCCGCCGTAGAAGCGCAGAACGGACAGAAAGTGTTGGCTGAGGTTAGGCATCGAGTTGAAAAAGAAGGGGAAAAGAAAACAAAAGCCCAAAATACGATACTCAATGGCGTATCCATCAGCAGAGCAATAAAAGATGACTTAATGAAAGCCCGGATTCCAAGTGAAATGGAACCGATTAGAGAAAAGCTCGTGTTATCGCTGACCCAGCGAATTGAGGCGTATGACCAGCTATTTAAGTACTATGATTTTCTTGATGTAAAGTACCGGGATACTGGTGACCATTTATTAGCAGAATCCCTTCGACTGTTTGAAGAAGGGGTACAAGAGTTAAAACAATATCGCCAATAGGAGAGACATTATGGAGAAAATCTTAGTTGTGGAAGATGAATTATCTATTTCCACCTTGCTCAAGTTTAACCTGGAGAAGGCTGGCTATAATGTGTTAACCGCAATGGATGGAAGAGAAGGCTTAGAAGCTGCAAGAAAAGAATCTCCTGCCCTTATTCTCCTGGATCTTATGCTGCCTGGCATGGATGGGATGGAAGTATGTAAGACACTGAGGATGGAGAAAAATAATACCCCTATTCTGATGCTTACGGCAAAAGATGAAGAATTGGATAAGATTCTAGGGTTAGAGCTTGGCGCAGATGACTATATGACGAAGCCATTCAGTCCAAGAGAAGTGGTGGCTAGAGTTCGTGCCATCATGAGAAGGACAAGGCATTCTTCAACTCCTGAAACAAGCGAAGAGCAAGTTTTGCTCGTGGGGCCGCTGCAAATATACCCAGAAAAGTACGAAGCTGTGTTTTATAATAAAAAGCTGGAGTTAACCCCAAAGGAATTTGAACTCTTATTATACCTAGCTAAGAATCAGGGGCGGGTGATGACGAGAGACCAGCTGCTGAATGCCGTTTGGAACTATGATTATGTGGGTGATTCAAGGATTGTGGACGTGCATATTTCACATTTGAGAGAAAAAATTGAAGAAGACACGAAACAACCTAAACACATTAAGACTGTCCGTGGCTTAGGGTATAAATTCGAGGCCTAGAAATCATGCAATCCTTTAGTTTTCGTCTAAATACCATCATCATCTCCATCATGGCCCTTATTCTTTTCTTGGTTGGTTTCTATGTAGCTGGTTTAATGGAAAAGGTGTATGTGGATACGCTGGCTAATAGACTGACAAGAGAAGCGAATATTATTGCAACTTCTATTGACACCCATAAAGATATTAAGGCATTCGCTCCGAATGAAATACAGAGATTAGTGAATCGTTTTTCGGAATCCGGAAATTCAAGGATCACCATAGTCGATTTAGATGGCACTGTCTTGGCTGACTCGGAGGCCAGTGCGAATCGGATGGATAACCACTTGGACAGGCCTGAGATCAGAGAAGCCTTGAGCAATGGTCGAGGCCAATCTTTAAGGTTTAGCCACACGCTCAATACGGATATGATTTATGTGGCTCATGTAATTGGATTCTCAGAAGGGCATCCCAGGGGAATTGTTAGGCTTGGTTTATCCATTGTAAATATTAATGAATTTATTCACAACCTATGGTATAGCTTGGCTCTAGGAATGGGAGCTGCTCTTCTTCTCACCGTGATAGTCAGCTTGCTCGTATCGAGGCATATTACAAGGCCTATTGTTGAGATCACGTCCGTAGCTAGGAAGATTACGCAGAAAAAGTTTGACAGCAGAGTACACCACCCCGGAGTAGGGGAGATTGGTCAATTAGCCTATGCTCTTAATTTTATGGCTTCCAGCTTGGAGTCTCAAATGAAAGAGATTAAAGAGAATGAAGAAAAATTGTCTGGTGTCCTCAACAATATGGTCAGCGGAGTCATTCTCATTGGCGAGTCAAGAAGAATCCTTCTCTTAAATTCGGCTATTGAAGAATTTTTGGGCCATTCGGAAAAAGCGCTTATCGGTAAACTGCATATCGAGGCGGGCTTAAACTTCGGACTAAGTCAATTAATTGATCACTGCTTTCAAACAGGGGAGAAAATTCGCGATGAAGTCCATATTTATTATCCTCAAGAAAAGATCGTGGACGCCAATTTAGCTCCTTATACAACAGACCATGGCGAGGTTAAGGGAGTTGTGGTTGTTTTGCATGATATAACCGCCATTCGCAGGCTGGAGAAGATGAGAAGTGAGTTCGTAGCCAATGTTTCTCATGAGCTGAAGACGCCGATCACATCCATTAAGGGATTTGCTGAAACTTTGTTAGATGGGGCCATGGAAGATAAGGAGATCTTAAGACAATTTCTTGAAATCATCCATTCCGAAAGTGAACGGTTGCACCGGCTTATTAATGATATCCTCGATCTGTCTAAGATTGAAAAACGCCTTCCGCATCAACTATCAGTAGTAGATATTGGAGAGTTAATTAACGTCATTTATCATAATTTAGAAGCTAAAATCTCAAAAAAGCATATAAATTTTATTGTTCCTGCTATTCGATCGCTCACGATTGAAGGGGACCGGGATCGATTACATCAAATTATTGTTAACCTCATTGATAATGCGATATCCTATACACCTGAGCAAGGTACGATTAAGGTTGATCTCGTAGATCTCGGTGAGTCCATTCAACTTTCCGTTAAAGACAATGGGATTGGTATTCCCAAAGCCGAAATCCATCGAATTTTCGAACGTTTTTATAGAGTAGATAAGGGCCGAGCTAGAAATTCGGGAGGTACTGGCCTAGGTCTAGCTATCGTCAAGCATTTAGTTGAATCCCATCATGGAACCATTAAGGTAGAGAGTGAAGAAGGGAATGGAAGCACCTTTACACTAACCCTGCCCAAAGCACAACCTTAACAAAAAGATAATACTGGATACATTTTGTATTAACAAAAAGGGTGTATCATTAAAAACTAAAGTCATACATTCTTAAATGTACAAAGGGATGAGGATTCGTGAAAAGACAGTCTTTTGATGAACATCTTGAACATTTGCACCGAACGTTGCTATCTATGGCCACATTGGTAGAGGAAAATATCATTAAATCGGTAAAATCATTGGTAGATCAAAATGTGGTTTTGGCAGGTCATGTTATTAAACAAGATGAAGTGATTAATGCTCTTGAACTTGAAATTGAATTGGGCTGCTTCCGAACCATTGCCTTGCAACAGCCCGTAGGTTCTGACCTTAGAAAAATTGGAACCATGTTAAAAATTTCTGCAGATCTTGAACGGATGGGAGATTATGCGACGAGTATTGCCAAAACGACCATTCGCCTAAAGGATAAGCCCTACATGAAGCCTTTGATCGACATTCCACAGATGGCGACTATTGTAAAAGAAATGGTACGTGATGCTTTAAATGCCTATATTGCGGGGAACCAAGAAGACGCAATTACAATTGCCCAAAGAGACGATGAGGTAGATAAGCTCTATACGATAATATTTGATGATTTGATTAGAGCGATGAGCAACTCCGCCAATATTCATCAAGGTAGCCATCTTTTATTGGTTTCACAGTATTTAGAAAGAATTGCTGATCATGTGACCAATATCTGTGAATGGATCGTCTATATGAAAACCGGTGAAATTAAGTCCCTAAATCTATAGTTCAAAAAAAGTAGCGATAACCCGTTTGTGGAGTCGCTACTTTTTTTATCTAACCTTGGAACCATTTAAAAGTAAAATAAGCAATACGGCCAACGATATACACTACGATAAGAGAAAAGAAAACCTTTTTCCCTGTACTTAGGTTCTTGAGATAATGCATAAGATTTTTATCGGGATTTTCGCTCATCTGTAACTCCGACATTCCTTTCATTTCGACAGTTTCCTGGGAAATTTTTAACATAAGCTCGTGAATTAGGGAAAGCTGTCATAGAAAATAAAGTATTAGCTTTATCATATAATAAAAAGAGGGGTTATCGTATAAAAAATAGCAGCCATGCGATGGCTGCTATTTTTGGGTCATTATTGCTCTACATTAATAAATGGAGTTGCTCCGCCAGTAACATTAGGCATTTTTCCATCCCATTTTTGGATAGCTTGAAGCTGAGCTTCGATTTGTCGAAGTTGAATCAATTCAGGTGTAACTTCTTGTTTTTGTAATCTTAGAGCTTCAGCTTGTGCTTGTGCTCTTGTAATTTCTTGTTCTTTCTCAATCTTAATACGTTCTAGGTCAAGCTTAGACTTAAGAGCTTGTTGCTCGGCAATTTGCTTGGCTTCAATGGCTCTGTTGAAGTCTTCACTGAATTCGAAGGTGGTAATGTTGATTTCATCAAGAATGATGTTGTATGGTGTTAATCTGTCAGCCAATACTTGCTTAACCTGCGCACTAACCTCAGAACGCTTAGAAATAAGTTCTTCAGCTGTATACTGAGCCGTAACGGCTTTCAAAGCTTCTCCAATGGCTGGATCTACAATTCGGGTCTGAAATTGTAAGCCGACACGTTGGAATAAGCTATTTACTCCGTCCGGGGATAAGTGATAGTTAACCGCGATGGTAGTGGAAACCGTCTGAAGATCACGGGAAGCTGATACTTGAGCTGATTCCGTCTTCTGAACTCGAACTTCTACAGGTACTACAGTTTGGATAAATGGAATTTTAAAGTGCAAACCTTCATTCAATACTTTAGGCTGTACCGCTCCCAATTGAAGTACAACTCCGCGATGACCAGCTTCTACGATGGTAAAGGATTGAAAAGCTAAGATAACTAAAAGAGCGACGATAACGATCCCGGTAACCCCTTTGGAGAGGTTCTGAGGATTAGGATATTGAACTACATTTTTATCATCCATCTATAGATAACTCCTTTCAAATTCTATTTTTTTTGTTGCACACGTCTATATACGGTATGAGTGGGCAATTGGTTTCACTTTTTTAAAAAAGTTTATGCACGTCAAATAAAGGGCATGCAGTTGATTTTTGCTAGCTTACTTGACCTATGTTAAGATGAGGGAATGAACAATTGCTGGGGGGAACCAGAATGGAAAAAAAACTAGTCGTCATTGATGGAAATAGTATCGCTAATCGGGCCTTCTATGCATTGCCTCCGTTAAGCAACGCAAACGGGATGCATACGAATGCTGTTTTTGGGTTTACGACCATGTTATTAAGGGTCTTGGAGGAGCAAAAACCAACTCATCTCCTTGTGGCTTTTGATGCTGGAAAAGTTGTTTTTCGGCACCAAGAGTATAAAGATTACAAGGGAGGGAGACAGAAAACTCCCAGTGAGCTCTCTGAACAGTTTCCTTATATGAAGGAGCTCCTTGATGCTTTCGGAATCTTGCGCTACGAATTAGAAGGGTATGAAGCCGACGATATCATTGGGACACTCACCAAGCAAGCCGATGAGGAAGGCGTATCCACTGTGATTGTGACTGGAGATAAAGATATGCTTCAGCTTGTATCTGATCGCGTCCATGTTGCCCTCACCAGAAAAGGAATCAGTGAAGTTGAATGGTTTACACCTGAGAGTATTGAACAGAAATACGGGTTGAAGCCTCTTCAGATCATTGACTTAAAAGGGTTGATGGGGGACGCTTCCGATAATATCCCTGGAATTCCTGGGGTGGGTGAAAAAACGGCGCTTAAGCTGTTGCATGAATTTCAATCAGTAGAGAATGTCCTGGCCAACGTAGATGGGGTTTCTGGGAAAAAGCTGAAAGAAAAGATCGCAGAGCACCAAGAGGACGCCCTCAAAAGTAAAGAATTAGCTACCATTCTTAGAACGGCCCCGCTTGATATTGACCTCGAATCAACGGTTTACCAAGGTTATGAATCGGATAAAGTTTGGAATATATTTAAAAAGTTTGAGTTCAAATCTCTAATGGAGCGGATGGACCGGCATGAGGAAGCAGAGGAACAGCCTGTAGAAGTAGATTTTCGGTATACAGTGATTACTTCGGATAACCGGGACGATTTTGAACCAGTTTTCATGGAGCCTTGTGCTGTTTATTTGGAATTGAGCGAAGAAAATTATCATAGAGGTTCCATTGTAGGCATGGGGATTACCGGTAAATCCGGAACGTTCTACGTGTCTGGCTCCATGATTCAAGATTGGCCAGCTCTGCGCAACTGGCTTAAAGGAGACAGTCCTAAGATCGTCCATGATGCAAAGAGGACCGTGGTTGCCTTGCATTGGCATGGGGTGGAGATCAATCATATCGAATTTGATATTAAATTAGCCTCGTATTTGCTCAATCCTTCGGAAACGGATTTCAGCTTGCAAGAGGTAGGACGAAGAGCTAGTGGCATGGCCCTTCCGGCGGATGACTCCTTGAATAAAAAATCAACAAAAACCGCCTCTGCCACTGAGGAGGAAGTAGCTGAGATCATTGCTAAAAGATCCTTAGCCATTCAAATTAGCGGTGATTCTTTACGCAAGAAAATAAAAGAGGATGATCTTTCTTCCTTATTTTTTGAGTTGGAATTGCCCCTCTCTCTTGTGCTTGCTGAAATGGAGCTGGCTGGGATTAAGGTTGATCTGGACCAATTGGTTGTCATGGGCAAGGAGCTAGAAGAACAACTGCATCAGCTTACGAACGAAATTCATGAGCTAGTTGGGGAATCGTTTAATATTAATTCACCCAAGCAGCTAGGAGAAATCCTGTTCGATAAACTTCAGCTTCCTGTGGTCAAAAAGACCAAAACAGGGTATTCCACAAGTGCGGATGTATTGGAAAAGCTCCAGGATCAGCATCCCGTCATTGCAAAGATCCTCCATTTCAGGCAGTTAGGAAAATTGTATTCTACTTATATTGAAGGCCTAATTAAAGAGGTACATCCTCAAACAGGGAAAATTCACACTTCCTACAACCAAGCAACGACCGCAACGGGCAGACTCAGCAGTACAGAACCCAATCTACAGAACATTCCTATTCGGTTAGAGGAAGGTCGAAAAATAAGACAAGCCTTTATTCCATCGAAGGAAAATTGGGTCATCCTTGCGGCTGACTATTCTCAGATTGAACTACGAGTTCTAGCTCATATTGCTGATGATAAAAATCTAAAAGAAGCGTTTTTGCAAGGGGCAGACATTCATACGAAAACGGCAATGGATGTATTCGGGGTTAAGGCAGAAGATGTAACTTCTGAAATGAGAAGACAAGCCAAGGCGGTTAACTTTGGCATTGTATATGGGATTAGCGATTATGGATTGTCTCAGAATTTAAATATTACAAGGAAGGAAGCAGCGACCTTTATCGAGCGGTATTTTGATGTGTTCACAGGGGTAAAGCAATATATGGACGATATCGTGATGAAGGCCAGACAGGATGGTTTCGTCACGACCTTACTCAAACGGCGTAGATACCTTCCTGAGATTACACATAGCAATTTTAATATACGCAGCTTTGCGGAACGCACGGCTATGAATACGCCAATTCAGGGGACTGCCGCCGATATCATAAAGGTAGCTATGGTTCATATGGGACAGGCCTTAAAGGAAAAAGGCTTACAGAGTCGAATGCTTCTTCAAGTACATGATGAACTGGTATTTGAAGTTCCCCATGGAGAATTAGACATTATGAAAGAGTTAGTTCCGAACATTATGGAACAAGCTATTGAGCTTCAGGTTCCCTTGGTTGCCGATGTAAGTTATGGAGAGTCCTGGTATGAAGCTAAATAACGAGGAGGAGGGTCGGAAATGCCTGAACTTCCAGAGGTGGAGACAGTAAGAAGAACGTTAAAAACACTGGTCTCTGGAAAAACGATTCGATCAGTTAGCGTGTTCTTGCCTCGCATTATTCGAAAGCCCCAAGAAATAGTAGAATTCTCTCTGCTGCTTGAGGGTCAAACCATTGAGACGGTGGAAAGAAGAGGCAAGTTCCTGAAGATTGTTCTAGGTGACATCGTACTGGTTTCTCATCTGCGTATGGAGGGGCGTTATGGGCTTTATGATCGTGACGAGGAAGTAGAAAAGCATACACACGTCATTTTCCACTTTACGGATGGGACAGAATTGAGATACCGTGATGTTCGACAGTTTGGAACCATGGAGATCTGGCCTAAAGGAGAGGAAGACCGAAATCCTCCATTAAGCAAGCTTGGACCCGAACCGCTTGATCCGCAATTTACGCTTGAACTTTTTAAGAAGATCCTAAAAGGAAGAAAAACAAAAATAAAGCCTCTCCTTCTTAATCAGGAATTTCTTGTAGGACTGGGGAATATTTATGTAGATGAAGCTCTTTATGAAGCTAGGATTCATCCGGAAACGGAGGCCGATCAGCTATCCGCCCAAAAGATCTCTCAGCTATACAAGGCCATTGTTCAAACCCTTGATGAAGCGGTTGAACT
>JBEQAI010000122.1:0-8981 GCA_041640415.1 Ammoniphilus sp.
TCGATGCATCTGCCTGAGGGATTTGAAAGTTTATTTGCTAATGGCACGAAACCCGCCGATTGGACGACTCCTGCACCTACACTTGCTCATATTGTGGAAATGCTGCAGGAACAGCCTAGGCGCCTGGAAGAAGCCTTAAGGAACCGCCTATCCGAAAAAGTAGCCCAACCCTTTACTACCCGGAGCGGATTAACCTTGTCGACGGTTGGTGAGTGTGTGAATTTCACTCTTTATCATGAAGGGATGCATTTTGCCTCGATGAAAGCGATTCGACGCTTGATTTAAATAGGAGGGAAATCTAGATGAGCATTTATTCATTCTCAGCAAAAACTCTACAAGGAGCGGATGAGTCATTAGAGCAGTTTAAAGGTAAGGTCATCTTGATTGTCAATACAGCAAGCAAATGCGGTTTTACCCCACAATACAAAGGACTTCAAGAGCTTTACGAGCAATATAAGGATCAGGACTTCGTTGTTTTAGGTTTTCCTTCGAATCAGTTTGGGGCCCAGGAGCCGGGCAGTGAAGACGAGATCGCCCAATTCTGTGAGCTGAATTATGGTGTTTCTTTTCCTATGTTTGCAAAAGTAGAGGTAAAAGGGGACCAAGCGCATCCGCTGTTTACCTATTTAAGCGAGAAGGCACCTGGCATTCTTGGAACGAAACAGATCAAGTGGAATTTCACCAAATTTCTAATAAATAAACAGGGAGAAGTAGTAGGGCGCTTCGCACCCAATACGAATCCGCTGTCGTTAAAGAAGGAGATCGAGTCTTTACTATGATCAAAAATGAGAAAATCAAAGCTAGTGAAGTTCAGTTATTGGGGTTGAATGGAGAGGACCTGGGAATCGTCCCAACGAAGACGGCCCTTCAAATGGCCAAGGACCAACGCGTTGATTTAGTTTGCTTATCTCTGAATGCCAGTCCGCCTCCTTGTCAGCTTGTTGGTTCAGCTGAGTTTAAAAAGCAGCAGGATCAAGAGAAAAGGAAAGAGCGGGCAGCTGAAAAAGGGATAAAAACGAAGGAAATACGGCTAACCGCTTTTATTGAAGATCATGATTATGATACCAAGAAGCGACAAGCGGAACGGATATTAAAAGGTGGAGATGCTGTCCAGTTTGTCGTTCGACTGGAGAAGAAGGAAAGCAAGGAAGCAACAGCCCTCGTAGAGCATCTTGTACAAGATCTAAAGCATTGCGGCAAAAAGGATAAAGGGATTCAAGTGAGCGGCAAGCAAGTAGTCGCTGTGCTGTTGCCATTGTAGAAAGAGGGTAAGCCGGAGGGGATAGTGACGGGAGGATTGTTTAAAGTCAGACCAAAGAGGGCCCCAATCGGACAGCCCAAGGGGGAAAAGGCTAGATTCTGTCAGAATCCGAGGCTCATTCGGACAGCTCAGAGGGGAAAAGGCTAGATACTGTCCGAATCCAGGCCCCAATCGGACAGCCCAGGGCGAAAAAGGCTCGAGCCAGTCCGAATTCAGGCCTAAAGCTGAGCTTTTTAAGCTATTAAATCTTTAAAAATTAATAAGAACAGGATATAATCAAATCAGGGTTATCGATAACCCCGATTATCATATTGTTAATAGCTAAAGAAAGTAGGAATATAGATGAAGGCGACCATACAGGATGTGGCAAAGGAGGCCGGTGTTTCTATTACGACTGTATCCAAGGTGTTGAATCATCATACAGTTGGTAGAAAATCAAAAGAAAAGGTCCTTAAAGTCATGAAGCGTTTGAAGTATCAACCCCATGATGAGGAAACTCACTTTATGGAAAACAAAACAGGAGCTATAGGGTGTTTAGTACCCGATTTATCTAATCCGTTCATGGGGGAAGTCGTTCGAAAACTAGAAGCTCAAGCCAATGCAAAAGGATTTCATCTACTCATCTGCAGTACGGATTTTATGGAGGAGAAAGAGGCTAATTATGTCTCTCTTTTACGAGCAAAAAAAGTAGAGGGTTTTATTTTGGCGGGTAACTTCAAGAACACAGCCGTCCTGAAAGAACTCGTTGGTGAAGGGATGCCGGTTACCATGATCATGGAGGCTCATCCTTCTTTTTCTTTACATACAGTCAAGGTGGATGACTACATGGGAGGCTATCAGGCGACAAGCTTTCTTTTGTTCCTTGGACATGAACGGATCGGAATGATTGCAGAAGATGCTACGAGCAGCAGAGATCGGGTCGAGGGGTATAAACAAGCTCTTAGAGATAAAGGGATAAAGCCGGATGCTAATCTTGTTAAAATATCAGATTCTACCGTTGAAGATGCCTGTTATCTAACCGATGTATTGCTTTCTATGGCTGAGCCTCCCACTGCAATTTTTGCCTGCAATGATTTGTTGGCAATTGGAGCACTGACTGCAGCCCGTGAAAAAAACTTATGCGTACCAGCAGATCTGTCTATCGTTGGTTTTGATAACACGCTTATCGCTAGGAGCTCAGATCCGCCTTTGACTACCATTGCCCAGCCGATAGATGAAATGTGCGTACGAGCGGTAGAGTTACTAGTTGGGGAAATTGAAAATGAAGAAAAAACAAAACAGAGGATCGTGATGTTTCCGGAGTTAGTTGTGAGGACATCAACCGGTTCTCCTGGCGAAGTAACAAAAAGGGTGGATCAAAGCTAGACGCTTAAACCCACCCTTTTTAGCTATAACAATCGATTACCCAATTTCGAGGAATTCCCCCAGTTCTTTAAAAAGCGGCTTGTAGTTCACGTTATCTGGTATGACCAATGTTAAGGGCTCATTAAGCTTGAGTACATAAAGCCCTAGGATCGACTTGGCATCGGCCATACCACTCTTGCTGTGAATCCAGATGTCAAAGTTATAGTCAGAAGCGATACGGTTCAGTTTTTCGATTCCCTTTACGTCTTTTACTTTGATTGGTGTAATCATATAGAACATCCTCTCATTAGGAATCTTTTGATAGTTTTAATATATCTGGTATGATGAAAATAATCAAGTAATCGATTCCCCTCTAGAAATTAATGTGGGTAGAATAGATCTCGATTGTTAGTTATAATGATGTTAAAACTACACTAGCTTTGAAAGCGTTGTGAAAATGATATGTCTACAAAACCAACTATTTATGATGTGGCGCGAGAAGCAGGTGTCTCTACGACTACTGTCTCCAAAATATTGAATAATACGGGACGGATTAGCGATAAGACGAAGCAAAAGGTATTGAAAATTATGGATGAGCTGAACTTTCAGCCTAATGTATTAGCCTCGGCGATGAAGGGAAAGTCTACGTATTCCATTGCCTTTTTAATCCCTGATATCGATAACCCTATCTATGCCAAGTACATGAAGCATATTGAAATTCATGGTCAAGAGTTAGGCTATAATATTGTGATGTGCAGCACGGAAAACGATGCGGCTAAGGAAGCTCGTCACATTGCTTCGATGCGGCAAAAGAGGGTAGATGGGTTTATTATCGCGTCTAAGTTTAGCAATGTGGCCCTTCTGGAAGAACTGATTCAAGAAGGGTTTCCTGTTTCGTTATTCGCCCATGAAAGGCCTGAGTTTTCGGTCGATAGTGTGAGTGTTGACGACTATGTGGGTGGGTATGAAGCGACTAAGCATTTGCTGCACTTAGGCCATAGGAAAATTGCTGTTATTGGGGAAGAATCATATAGCGGCAGGGCACGGATTCGTGGATATCGCCAGGCGATTCTTGATGAGGGACTCGATGTGGGTGAGGAGCTTATCCTGTACAGTGATTCTACTATTGAGGGTGCAAAATACCATGTGGGCCAGTTGTTAAAAAGTAAGAAGAGACCTACAGCCATTTTCGGATATAACGATTTATCAGCCATAGGGGCTATAATAGCGGCTAAAGAATCCGGGTTGAAAGTACCGGAGGACATTTCCGTAATTGGTTTTGACAATATTTCCTTATGCGAAATCGTGGATCCGCCTTTAACCACCATTGATATGCCTGTGGCGGAGCTAGGAAAAAAAGTGATGGAACTTTTGGTAGGGAAAATCGAGGGCACAGAAAAGACGAAACAAAGAATCAGCTTACTTCCTAAGCTTATCGTGCGTCAATCAACGATGCCTCCGAAGTAATATTTAAGGCTACCTCCTATAAGGGGGATAGCCACCTTTAAATTAACTAAACAATTGTAACAATTAACAACAAAAAAAAAATTAAATTTAGTGATTGTTTTTTAGGAGATAATGGGATAGAATAAGTTCATCAGGGTAACCGATTACCTTAACTCACGCACCATAGTGTGGAAGTTAAAATATCGGGATTTTTTTTCGCAAGAGGGTAATCGTTATCCCACTGAAGGGAGGAGGTACAGATGAAATCAACAATCCGTTTTATCGACAATGGACGAGATGGGAGATTTCAGGCAGGAAACTAATGCGCTTACAACATGTACATATAAGAGCGGTTTCATACTAACTTGGTAGGATAAGGGTGTCCGAAAAAGCTGATAGTGTGATATCCTAGTGAAGAATTATTAAGCGTTTACAGTTGTTTTTCTCCTTAGACTAATAGTTTAAGAGAAAATATAAAATAAAATGATTATGGGGGTCTTATGAAATGAAATTGCAGAAGATGTTTAGCATGGTCATGACGTCTGTATTAGCTGTTGGCTTACTTGCGGGGTGCGGTTCTTCATCAAGTCAACCAGCAAGCGAGGCGCCTAAAGGGGATGCTGCGGCTAAAGATTCACTTGTCATCGGTGCGGCAATGCCGGTTTTTGATGACAAGTGGCTCACTTACCTATACGATGCTATTAAGAAGTATGATGAAGAGCATGCGGATGTCGAAGTGAAAATGGTGGATGCAAAAAATGACTCCGGTAAGCAGTTGTCCCAGGTTGAAACGTTTATTTCTCAAGGTGTAGACGCTATCATAATTAACCCTGTTGATACAAGTGCTGCAGGTCCTATGGTCGATGCGGCTAACAAGGCTAACATTCCGGTCGTTATCGTAAATAGAATGCCGGATGAGGCGACTGTTCAAAAAATCTACGCTTACGTAGGATCTGAATCAACACAAGCCGGAACCATGCAAATGGAAGAAGTCGTGAAGTTGCTTGGCGGCAAAGGAAATATTGCTATAATGACGGGTGAGCTTGGATCCGAATCCCAAATCAAGAGAACGCAAGGAAATAAAGATGTAGTAGCCAAGAACCCTGATATCAAAATTCTTCGCGAACAAACAGGGATGTATCAAAGATCAGAAGGTATGAAGGTGATGGAAAACTGGATCCAATCCGGCGACCAATTGAATGCGATTGTAGCTAATAATGATGAAATGGCGATCGGAGCGATTATGGCGCTTGAAGCAGCTGGCAAGCTAGATGGCGTTGTTATTGCAGGAATAGATGGTACCTTAGACGCTCTTGAGTTTGTAAAAGCTGGCAAGCTAAGTATTTCGGCTTTCCAAGATCCTGTTGGTCAAGGTAAAGGGGCTATTGAAGCAGCGGTGAAAGCAGCAAAGGGCGAAAAGCTTGACAGTAACATTGTCAACATACCTTTTGAGTTGATCACGAAGGATAACGTAGACACTTATATCCAGAAATGGCAGCAATAATTTAGAGCAAAGGTAATGGGTGAGCCGACAATACGGCGGCTCACCCTACCTAAAACGGGAAGGCGGGAATTCAATGGCTTCTGATTATATATTGGAATTGGATAATATTACAAAACAATTCCCTGGTGTGAAGGCTCTGGATGGCATCCAGCTCAGGATAAGGAAAGGTTCTGTCCATGCTTTAATGGGTGAAAATGGTGCTGGAAAATCCACCCTCATGAAGATTATTTTTGGAATCTACACACCCGATACCGGAACGATTAAATTTAAAGGTAATGAAATTAAGTTGACGGGACCGAAGGATGCATTAAGCCGCGGGATTTCCATGATCCACCAAGAATTAACTCCAGTTCCTTATATGACGGTGGCTGAAAACATTTTTCTTGGGAGGGAACCGGTTATTGGAAGAACCGGCTGGGTGAACAACAAGAAAATGGTCAGTGACGCGAAAGCGTTATTTGATTCCTTAGGCATCAATATCGATCCTAACATGAAAATGAAGGATCTGAGTATTGCCAATATGCAAATGATTGAAATTGCAACCGCTATATCCTATAACGCGGACCTCATTATCATGGATGAACCAACCTCAGCGATTACGGATAAAGAGGTTGACCAGCTTTTCAGCATCATTCGCTCACTGCAGGCGCAAGGCGTTTCTATCATTTATATCTCACATAAGATGGACGAAATCTTCCAAATCTGTGATGAAATCACCGTTTTCCGAGATGGACAGTATATCGGAACGAAGGCAGCCAAAGAACTGACACAAGATTCTTTGATTCAAATGATGGTAGGGCGTGAGATTAAGCAAGTCTTCCATAAAGAAGAAGCGATTATTGGAGAAGTAGCCCTAGCGGTTAAGAACCTTACGCGGAATGGCAAATTCAGAAATGTAAGTTTTGAAATTAGAAAAGGTGAAATTCTCGGCATAGCAGGTTTAATGGGTTCTGGACGCACTGAAATTATCGAAAGCGTATTTGGGATCTACCCTCCTGATGCGGGAGAGGTGTTTGTAAAAGGACAAAAGGTGGAAATCAAAACACCGCAAGACGCCATCCATTGCAAGATTGGATTATTAACTGAGGATCGAAAATTAACGGGAGCTTTCCTTCCTTTATCTGTTAAAGAGAATATGATCATTTCCAACCTGGATCAATTTATTGGAGCCGGTCTCGTAAATGGGAAAAAGGTAGAAACGATCTGCAACGAGCAGGTCAAACGATTGAATATCAAAACCCCTAACATTGATCAGCTCATCATGAACCTCAGCGGCGGGAATCAGCAAAAGGTGCTTCTTGCCCGATGGCTGCTCAATGATCCTGATGTTCTGATCCTGGATGAACCCACACGAGGTGTGGATGTAGGGGCAAAAGCAGAAATCCACAAGCTGATGTCGAAGCTTGCTCAAGAAGGAAAGGCCATTATTATGATCTCTTCGGAAATGCCGGAGATTCTTGGAATGAGCGATCGCGTAATCGTCATGCATGAAGGTCAGATGAAGGGTGAACTCAGTCGTGCAGAGGCGAATCAAGAAAAGATTCTAGAAGTGGCATATAGCTAAGAGCTTAGGGAGGGGAAAGAATGAATAGCAATCTTCAAGAGAGTGTAAAGTCTACGGAAGCGTTGAGCGGCCATGACTGGAAAAAAACAGTAGGTCAGATCTTTAGTAAATACGGAATTTTTATTATCCTCATTGCCATGGTTATTTTAATGACGATTCTCACGCCATCTTTCTTGACGTCTTCCAATATTCTCAATATTGTTCGTCAAGTATCCTTCATTGGGATTGTTGCCATGGGTGTAACGATGGTCATTATCACGACTGGAATTGACTTATCCTCCGGATCGGTCATTGCCCTCGTTTCAGTCGTAACAGCCAGCTTTGCCCAAGGAGATCATCCTTTAATTGTGGCTCTGGCCATCGGTTTAGCGGTAGGGGCTTTAGCCGGATTTATTAATGGAGCGATTTCAGCTAAGGGAGCGATTCCTCCTTTCATCGCTACACTGGGTATGATGATTGCAGCAAGAGGATTGGCGCTGTTATATAGCGATGGACGTCCGATCAGCGGCTTGTCAGAATCCTTCTTGTTTATTGGCCAAGGTCAAATCGGAGGCATTCCCGTACCGATTATTATCTTCCTGCTCATGGGTGTCATCTCCCACTTGATGCTAAGCAAAACCAAGTTCGGAAAATATACGTACGCCATTGGCGGTAACGAGCATGCAGCACGGATTTGCGGAATCAACGTCGATAAATACAAGATTTTAATCTATACTTATGCGGGTTTTCTTGCGGCTTTAGCAGGAATCATGCTTACTTCTCGAATTAGCGCAGGTCAGCCTAGTATGGGTTCTATGTACGAATTGGACGCGATTGCAGCTGCGGTAATCGGGGGAACAAGTTTATCCGGAGGCATTGGAACCATTCCAGGAACGATTGTTGGAGCATTAATTATTGGAGTATTAAACAATGGTTTAGATCTATTAAATGTATCTTCCTATTGGCAGCAAATTCTCAAGGGTCTCATTATTGTATCTGCTGTCCTTATTGATTCACGTAAGAACAAAAAGAAAAAATAATTCAATTAACTAAATGGAGGAATTCCAAATGAAAGTAGCCTTTAACCAAGCAACCACTTTGAATAATTCAAACCTAAAGCAAGATCTAGAGCTTTGTGAAAAGCATGGATATGAATTAATTGAAATCCGTTTTGATAAATTGAGAGAATACTTAGAAACCCACACGGTAGAAGATTTAAAAGCTTTCTTTGATAACAGCCGTATCAAGCCTTTTGCTTTTAATGCTCTTGTTTTCATTAACTTTCGAGATGAAGCGGGTTTCCAAGAGATTAAAGATGAACTGCTTTTTGCCTGCAAAATTGGTGAAATCATTAATTGCAAAACCGTGATTGCCGTTCCGAACTTGGATGTTGGGGATTATACGAAGGATCAAATTAAAGAAGAAACGGTTAAAGTGTTACGTGAGCTTTCTGATCTTGCGCAGCCTTATGGCGTGAAGCTCGCCCTTGAATTTATCGGATATCCAAACTGTTCTGTCAATACGTTTGGGCAAGCCTATGAAATCGTGGAAGCAACCGATCGCGAAAATATCGGCGTCGTCCTTGACTGCTTCCACTTTCACGGGATGGGATCGCGAATCGAAGATCTAAGGAAAGCAGATGCAGATAAAATCTTTGTTTTCCATATTGATGATTGTGAAGATTTGCCCATCGGAGCCTTGAGAGATCATCATCGCGTATGGCCTGGTGATGGCGCAGTCGATTTGGATGCGATCATGTCTACTCTTAAAGCAATCGGCTACAGCGATATGGTGTCTATAGAATTGTTCAGACCGGAGTATTGGGAGTGGGAAGCTGAACAAACCATTCAGGTTGGGAAAGAAAAAACGGAAAAAGCGGTAAG
>JBEQAI010000123.1:0-8941 GCA_041640415.1 Ammoniphilus sp.
TCTGCAGCTTCACCACTTGGCCAATCAATACCCGCTCGAGTTCCGTTCTCGCCGTCACCCGCAGTCCGTTTTCCAACTCCACAAGGAGAATCGGGTACGGTATCTCCGAGGAGAACGCTCCTGGCGCAACGCGGATTGTGGTGTGAGAAAACACTTTGCCCTTACCTGAGATCTCAACTTCACTCAAGCTCTCTTCATGGCAGTTCGGACAGGTATATTTGGGAGGAATCGCTTGATATCCGCAAGATTGACAGGTTAATACAGTGAGGTTGATCATGAAGTTTTTCCCCCTTCAAAAATATGGACAGTGGAGTACGCGCCGGTTCCGCCGAGGTTTTGCGCCAGGCCAATCCTCGCCCCCTCGACTTGATTACAAGCCGTCCCTCTCAGCTGCGAAACCACTTGATAAATCTGAGCTAAACCCGTTGCCCCAATCGGGTGACCGCGAGACAGCAAGCCCCCGCTCGTATTCACAGGCACCTTTCCGCCATGGCTGAAGCGCCCCTCTTCCAACGCAACCCACCCACGACCTTTTTCCGCAAGCCCTAACTCTTCCACCGTAATCAACTCCGTCATGGAAAAGCAGTCATGCACCTCGACCACGTCCACATCGTCCGGCCCCAAACCCGCCAAACCATACGCTTGGCGAGCCGCCTCTCCAATCGCAGGAATCCGTAATAAGTCCGGTATTTCTTGCATCAAAGGAGGACCCGAAGCCTGGCCGGAAGCCAGTACGCGAACCCCCTCGCCACCGACCCCTAAGACAATCGCCGCCGCCCCATCCGTCACCGGGGAACAATCGAACAAGCCTAAAGGATCCGTAATCGCACGCGCCGCCATGATCTCCTCTAAGGAAGTCGGCTTCCGAAACTGAGCTAAAGGATTCTCCAGCGCATACGTCCGATTCTTCAACGCCACCCTTGCTAAATGCTCCTTCGAAGCGCCACACTCATGAAAATATCGGTTCGCCACCACGCCGAAAAATCCAGGAAACGTCAGCCCGGCCAATCCTTCATTCGAGTCATTATCCATCGCCGTATTGATCGCGCCCGTAATCTGCTCAATCGAACCATGGGTCATCTTTTCCACCCCGACCACCAGCACCCGCTCATACACGCCGCTGGCAATCAAGTGATAAGCCTGTCGAAAAGCAATCCCACCCGAAGCGCAAGCCCCTTCGACCTTGGCCGCCGGCACCGGACCCAAGCCTAGTTCATTGGCCAGCATCGAGCCCAGAATCTCCTGCCCCGCTAAAGATCCCCCCATAAAATTACCCACATAAACGGCATCCACCTTCGGATAGCCCGCATCCTTCAAAGCCTGGCGAGAAGCTTCCACCGCCAGCTTTTTGATGGAGCCCTCATGCTTGCCAAACCGCGTCATCCCTATCCCTTTGACCGAGACCTGCCTCATTTACGCATTCCTCCTGTATTCCTCGCGAATTTCCTTGCGCAGGATCTTTCCATACGAGCTCTTGGGAAGCTGGGCCACAATCCGAACCCCCTTCGGTTTCTTAAAGCCAGCCAGATGCTCCCGGCAAAGCTCAATCAGCTCCTGCTCCGTCGCCGACATCCAGGGTTCGTCTCGCAACACCACATGGGCAAAGACGGCCTCGCCCCATTTTTCATCAGGGATCCCGAACACACAGGTTTCCTTCACCGCCGGATGGAGATTCAGTACCTCCTCCACTTCCCGCGGGTAAATGTTGGCCCCACCGCTGATGATAACATCCTTGGCTCGATCCACGAGATACACATAGCCTTCGGGATCCATCCACCCCAGGTCACCGGTATGCAGCCACCCGTCCCTCAACGTCTCCTTCGTCGCCTCCGGCTGGTTCCAATACCCTTTCATCACCAAGGACCCCCGGCAAATCACTTCACCGATCTCCCCCTGTGGCACCTCAAGGCTCTCTTCATCTACGATCCGCACTTCCACAAAAGGACCAGCCGCCCCGCACGAAGCCGGACGATGCTCCAGCTGCTCGCGCGGCATCATCGTAATCGTCATCGGAGCTTCCACTTGGCCGTAAGTCTCCACCAGCTTCGACCCGAGCAACTCCAAGGCCAGCTTCAGCTTTTCCACCGCAATCGGCGATCCCGCCATATTGATCGTGCGCAGCGAGGACAAGTCGCGCTCAGCAAAACTCGGCTCGTGTATCATTAAATTCACCATCGTCGGGACGAGGAAGACGGTCGTGATTTTTTCCCTTTCAATGGCTTCCAAAAATCCCTTGGGCTCAAACTGGTTAAACACCACTTGCTTGTTCCCTAAGATATATGCGCACTGGGACAAAAAATTGCTCCCATGGGTTAAAGGTGCCACATGCCCCATCACGTCGCGCTGCGTCAACCCGCAACCCATAATCAAGGAAAGAGCCCCAGCAATAAAATTTCGATGCGAAAGCATAACCCCTTTTGGCCGCCCCGTCGTCCCCGAGGTATACATGATGGCAAATAGATCATCTTCCTCCACGGGCACCAGCGGATCTTCCTCTGGATGCGCAGCTACCCACTCCTCATACTCCTCACCCACCCGGATGACTTCCGGCAAAGCCTCAATCCCAACCAGCAGCTGCTCTTCTGCAATCAACAGCTTCGCTCCCGAGTGCTGGAGGATATACTCATGCTCCTTCGGATGCAACCGATAATTCAACGGAACCTTGACCAGCCCCGCCATCGCAATCGCCAGATCCAGCTCAATATGCTCCGTTCGGTTTGACATCAGAATGGCGACGCGATCGCCTTTCAAGAGCCCTTTTCCCAACAACGCTTGCGCCAGCTTCAACGTCCGCGAACGAAGTTCGCTAAAAGTAAACGATTTCAATCCATCCGACAGCGCGGGTTGATCCGCGTACTGCCGGCAGGTTTTCATGGCTAATCGATGAATCGTCTCCAAGCCCATCACTTCCTTCTATAATTGATAACCGGAAACCCCAGCTCCGGGTCAAAAGAACGAACCGCCTGAATGCCCTTGCTTGTCTTCACCGTAAACTCCAGCGTGATCAACACCGGATTCTTTCCCTTGATAAAATGTCCCCCACGAATCTGTCCTTGTTTGTCCACGACGAGTCCATGAAAATGAAGATCCAACCGCCCCGCCTCATCCCTGCAAAGGAATCCCGTACCGTTAAGAATCTCCATCGGCCCTCGAAACGTGACGGGCTCGCTGTAGGCAGGCTTTCCATCCGGCCCTTCCACCCCATGGACATAATACGCTTCGTCAAGGGAACCGATGCAGGTGACCTGCCCTGCATCGATCCCCTGCTGCTCGCACTGTTGCAGAATCCCTTCCATAAGGTCCGTTCCCTTGGTCAAAATTCCCCATAACATCCCTGTTTCCTCATCCCAGATCGAATGGTTCTCTCTCGCCACGCTTCCCACCTCCCTATACCATCTGCCAACCGCCGCATACATTCAGGGACTGGCCGGTAATGTATCGCGCTTGATCAGACGCCAAAAACAACACCGCCTCCGCCACATCCGTCGGTTGCCCCAGCCGGCCCATAGGAATCGGTCCGACATAATCCAGAATCGCCTGCTCCGGGGAGCCGCCAAACAGATGGGCTCGCTCCTGCCCGATTCGCTGCAGCATCTCCGTATCCATCGCACCTGGGCACACCGCATTCACGCGAACCCCATACTCTCCAAAAAAAGCGGCCATCGACCGAGTCAAGCTCAAAACCCCGCTTTTAGAAACACCATACGGCATCGCCAACGGACGCGGCCAACGGGCCGCCACCGAGGCAATGTTGACAATCGATCCTTGCTTCTGCTCAATCATCTTCTTCCCCACCGCCTGCGAAAGGAAAAAAGCCGCCTTCAAGTTCACCGCCAGCACCCGGTCCCAGTCTTCCTCTTCGATTTCGAAGAACGACTTCGTCTGCATAATGCCGGCATTGTTCACAAGAACATCAATCGGGCCGAGGACTGCGATCTGGGCACGTACAGCTTCGACGTCGGTAATGTCGAGGGTAAGCGTTTCTACCGACTCCGCCCCCCTACACTCCTCAGCTGTCTCCTTCAAAGCCGCCTCATCCCGATCGACGAGCCATAGCTTCGCCCCCGCTCGAGCTCCCGCCAACGCGATGCCTCGTCCGACCCCTCGGGCAGCCCCGGTAATCATCATGGTTTTTCCCGCTATATTATCCAATGGCCAACCCTCCACACACTTTCAATACTTGTCCCGACACATAGTTAGAAGCGGGTGAGGCTAGATAAACCACCGCTTCAGCAATATCCTCCGGCTCTCCCATCCGTTGGATCGGCTGGTTATCCACAGGATAGTTCATATTCCGTGTCAACTCCGTTACCACCGAACCCGGGGCGATCGCATTACAGTAGATTCCATAATTCCCCACTTCTTTCGCTACCCACTTGGTAAAAGCATTCACCCCACCTTTGGAAGCCGCGTAAGCCGGACCGGAACGACCGGAATCCCCGTCTTGCACCGAGGAAACAACGCCTCCCATCATCCCGGAAATCGAGCTTATATTGATGATCTTGCCATACCCCTGCTCCTTCATATAAGGAAACACCACCGCTTGCGTGAAGAAAAAGCTACCCTTCAGATTGGTGCTGATATCCCGATCCCAATCTTCTTCCGTCATCGCTTCTAGACTCAGTCGTGAGCACGTCCCTGCATTGTTGACGAGAATATCAATATGCCCCCACTGCGCCGCCGTCGCCTGAACTGCTTGAACCACCTGGTCTTGGTTGCGAATATCAATCTCAAAGCCTAGCGTTTGCACCTCGGGAAAATCCGCTTCAATCTTCCCCCGAATTTCGTCTGCTGGCAACAAATCTACAATGGCAACGCTTGCATCTCTTCGAGCAAGAGCATACGCGCAAGCCGCTCCAATCCCGCGGGAAGCCCCCGTTACTATCGCTACTTTTCCTTTTAAATCCTCATGACTACTTAAAGGCCACATGATAAGTCCTCCTTTGATAATAGATCGTCGTAGAAATCCGCTTTACCATCTACTTCCCTACTTCAAATTGAAATAAGCGGAATTCTCCGCTTATTTCACCCCCAACAAATCTGGCAACCAAGTCGAGAAAATCGGGAAGTAGGTTAATAGAATCAAAACCACGATCCCTGCCAAGATAAACGGCCCGACCGCGGAGGAAATCTCTTTAATCGACACCTTCGCCAGCCCGCAGGCCACATAGAGATTGACCCCAACCGGAGGTGTGAACAATCCAATCGCAAGATTCACGGTCATGAATACACCAAACACCGTTGGATCAACACCCAAGTGCAGCATTACCGGAAGCAAGATCGGCAAGAACAAATAATAAGCAGAAATGGCATCAATAAAGGCACCAGCCACCAATAATAAAATGTTCACCATCATCAAAATCAAAATCTTACTTTCCGTAATCGACAGCAGCATCGACGAAATACTTTTGGCAATCTGCTCGGTGGTAATAATGTAAGCAAACACCGAGGCGGAGCTGACAATCAGCATAATAACAGCGGTTTGAATACCGGAATCCACCAAAATCTTATACATATCCTTTAACTTCAGGTCACGGTAAACTAAAAATCCAATCGCCAACCCGTAGAACACCGCAACAACCGCCGCTTCCGTTGGCGTAAACACCCCACCGTAGATTCCACCCAAGATGATGACTGGAATCATCAAGCCCCAAAATGCATCGATAAACGCTTTGAAAATCTCCTTCAAACTCGGCTTTTCACGAACCACCGTGGCAGCTGACTCCGTGGCTCCAAGCCCCTTCATCCCAGCTTTCTCCCGGCGATTCATCACATACATCGTCGCGACGATAAACGAGAGCCCTAGCATCAACCCGGGCACAATCCCAGCAATAAACAACCTTCCTACGGAAACCGGAATCTGGTCCCCTGCCACAACAGCAAAAACGATAAACGCAATACTCGGTGGAATGATAATCCCGATCGACCCAGAGCTGGCTAGCAAACCGGCTGCCGTCGCTTTGGGGTAACCGTTCTTCACAAGGGCCGGAATCAGAATCGTCCCCAACGCCGCTACCGTTGCCGGTCCAGAACCGGAGATGGCAGCAAAAAAGATCGCGGTAAACACAGTGACGAGGACGATGCCCCCTTTGCGATGGCCAATACACACATCGGCAAAATGAATCAGTCTTCGTGAAATGCCCGCATATTCCATGATGACCCCCGCCAAGATAAAAAACGGAATGGCCAATAACGTGAATTTCGCCGTACTGGCATACATGATATCGGTGAGCAAAGAAAGAGAGGAAAATCCGTTCGTAACCACCAACGTGATTCCTGCAGCAGCGGCCAAGGCAACGGCAATCGGTACATTCGCTAAAAGAAGGACGGCAAACAGCCCAAATAAGATCCAACCTGTCATGACACAGCTCCTCCTTCTTTCGCTAATGTCTTCGCTTCCTGCCAGGTGACTTGCAGGGTACGGATTAAACAAAACAAACTGCCCACTGGAAGTCCTAAGGAGAAGATCCACTGCGGCCAACCGAGAGCGGGGGTCATTTGGTTAAGCTGCTTTTGGAATAGCACCATATCCACTCCGTAGTAGGTCAAGGACAAAAAGACAAAAGTGGTCACCAATCCGATAAACAGAAGGAGCACCATTTGCATTTGGCGGCCGGCATTTTCAAATAACAAATTAAATCCTAGATGGCCTTTGCGATGAATGCCCACCGCAGCGCCCATAAACGTGACTACGACAAATAGGTTAATGGTGATTTCCTCGGTAAACGCGAGCGAATGCGATAAAAAATAGCGAGAAATCACGTTGACAAAAGCAACAATACACATAATGGCAAGGCTTAGCGCCAGGATGCTGAATTCGATTTTCTCAAGGAGCTTACTCAAGAGCGGCTCACCTTCCTCTAGATAGAATAAAAGGCAGGTATACTGCTACCTGCCTTCTGTTTGGTTTTACTTGGCTTGGAATGCATCCAAGAGTTCTTTCGTCCAGATGGATTCATATTGGGAGTAGATCGGCTCAACCGATTTCTTAAAGGCTTCCAACTGTTCAGCTGTCGGCTCATAGAACTGCATGCCCTTGCTCTTCAGATCGGTGATTTGCTCGGCTTCTTTTTCACGGGCCAGCTTAATCTGATACTCGTTCGCTTTTGCGGCTGCTTCTTGAACCACTTTTTGGTCTTCTGGGTGCAAGGAATCAAACTTCTTCTTGTTCATCCCTAGAATCAGTGGGTCATAGGAGTAATTCCACATGGTGACATACTGTTGAACCTCGTTTAGTTTCGAAGAATGGATAACGTCGACTGGATTTTCCTGTCCATCGATCGTCTTCTGCTGAAGCGACGTAAACACCTCGGAGAATGTCATCTTGGTCGGGTCAGCGCCCATTGTTTGCCATAGATCTACATACATCTTGATGCCCGGAATCCGGATCTTCAACCCTTTAATATCCTCAGGGCCTTGGATCTCTCTTACACTATTAGTGACTTGACGGAACCCGTTTTGACCAAAGCCTAAAGGCTCCACGCCCTTTTCGCGAAGAAGGTTCTTAATCGCTTCTCCACCGGCTCCGTTCATGGCTTTATCCACTTCTTCTAGATCCTTAAATAAGAAAGGAGCACTGACCACGCCCAATCTCTCATCTAAAATGGAGTAAATAATGGTGGAGTGATAAGAAAGGTCGGTATTTCCCTTGATCACAAGCTCCACCCCTTTACCCGAGTCGCCTCCGGATAACTGCTCATTCGGGAATAAGGATACGGTAATACGCCCATCGGTGTTTTTGCTGACTTCATCAGCAAAAAGTTGTCCGGCTTGGTACCACGTGGATGTGTCTCCCACCGTGATGGACATTTTCAAATTATGCTTGTCCGTCGGCTTATCAGCCGCCTGCTCAACTGGGGCGGAACTCCCTTGAGTCGCGGGAGCGGAATTGTTCGAGGAGGAACACCCTACGAGGGTTAAGGAAAGAGATAAGGCCAAAGACATAAACACTTTACTGTACTTTTTCATCATGATCCCCACTTTCTTTTTCTATTAAATCCTCTTGATCACTCAAGAGGTTGATGCCTCTGATAAAGCAGCGCCCATCCGGCTCGAAATCTGGGCCGCCATGCGACGAACGGTCGGTGAAAGTTCCACCAGTCTCTCTTCTGTCAAACGAAGGGAAACCCCAGCCACACAAATGGCCGCGATAACACGACCTGTCAAATCAAAAATCGGCGCCGCAATCCCGCGAAGCCCCACTTCATATTCCTCATCATCGGTGGCGTACCCTTGCAGCCGGACTTGTTCTAATTCCTTCAAAAGAGCTTCCTTCGACTGAATCGTCCGGCTGGTGATGGGTTGAAACTTCAGTTGATTCAGATAATTTAAAAGCTGCTGCTCCGGCAAATGGGCAAGATAAACCTTTCCCGAGGCTACACAATAGCACGGTGCACGCTTCCCCGCTTCCAGTACGATTCGAACCGCATGAGGGCTCTCCACCTTGTCCAAATAAAACACTTCATGCTGACTGAATCCAGCCAACAGCGTACACTCCCCAATCTCCTGCGAAAGCTCCACGAGATACGGCTTCGATACTTGCGTCAGCTCGAGATGGCTTAGAGCGCCCAAGCCCAGCTGAATAAACTTCTGCGACAGGTGATATTCATTCGTTGGGGATTGTGTAATATAATCCTGCTTCTCTAACGTATAAAGAAAGCGATGCAGGGTGCTCTTGTTCATCCCTAATCGTTCAGTGAGGGACTTGGCCGTGGCCGGCTTTTCGGATAGAGCTTCGAGGATTTCAAAAGATTTCACTACACTCTTGATCGTATAATCCATGTAAAGTCCCCTTAGTTTCACAATGGTAAACCATGGTTTTACAAGAAGATCATACCATAGCCCTATTTAACCTGTCTACTCTGAATTGTCAAATTATCTGAAAGGTTTGTTGCCAAACTTTTTTTAGAAAGCTGCAACGCCACATAAGCCCCCACCGACA
>JBEQAI010000124.1:0-8870 GCA_041640415.1 Ammoniphilus sp.
CGATGCTCCTCGAGCTGTGCGCTTTGAGCAAAATAAGGTTCAAGATCTCCTCGTGTCCCCAGCCATTTTTGAAACATGACGGTGGGCTCTACAAGTTCTGTTACTTTTTCTTCCAATCTCTCGGACATCTGCATCGCTTTTTCGTTTTTAGCGTTGACACTGAGAGTTAACTCGGAAAAGCTATGTAAGCGACTATAAAGTGAATAACAGGCATTTATTTTAGACAGGTAGGTCTCCATTACTTTTACTGGATCGTTTTTATCATGTAATTCATGCTGAGCCCAGCTCTTCAACTGCTCCACTTGCAAAAAGCAAGCTTCCAAATCATGGTTGAATGCCTCAGACTCAAAGGAAGGGTATAAGGCATCAAGAGACCAATGCAAATTCATGGACTTCCCCACTTTCAACGGTTTTTAATTTTTCTCCTATATATTACCATAGTGTAGCCGCTCTTGCTTTGAAATGGTATGATATAAAAAGAATATGGAAACATGGGAGAGTGAAACATGTCAAAGAAACGGGTCGTGATTACAGGTGTTGGCTGTGTAACCCCTCTTGGGTTAGATGTCGAGACGACCTGGAATCAACTCTTAGCCGGGAAAAGCGGAATTGGTCCACTAACGAGAAGAGACGCATCAAAATTTCCTGTTAAAGTAGCGGGTGAAGTGAAGGGCTTTGACATCAGCTTATTTATTGAAGCGAAAGAAGGAAGAAGAATGGATCGCTTCACTCAATTCGCCGTCGCCTCATCCCTTATGGCGGTAAAGGATGCCCAGTTGACGATCAACGAAAACAACGCCAATCGCGTAGGTGTATGGATTGGTTCAGGTAATGGCGGAATGGAAAGCTATGAAGAGCAGTTTCGAAACTTCGAAGCAAAAGGATATAAGCGAGTCAGTCCTTTCTTCGTTCCGATGATGATCCCGGATATGGCCGCTGGTCATGTCTCTATTGTTCTAGGAGCGAAAGGAATTAATGCTTGTACCGTTACGGCATGCGCCTCCGGGGCAAACTCGATCGGGGATGCCTTCAAGGTCATCCAAAGAGGAGACGCGGATGTGATGATCACCGGGGGAAGTGAAGCTCCGATTACCGATATGGCCTTAGCCGGGTTTAGTTCTATGAAAGCCCTCTCGTTTAACGAAGATCCCCAAACCGCTAGCCGACCTTTTGATAAGGATCGAGATGGGTTTGTGATGGGTGAGGGTTGCGGTATCCTTGTCTTGGAAGAATTAGAGCATGCCGTTGCTCGCGGAGCTCGCATCTATGCGGAAATCGTGGGATACGGCGCTACGGGAGACGCCTATCATATGACTACACCCGCTCCTGATGGAGAAGGTGGAGCTCGTGCGATGCAGCTCGCCTTGCAGGACGCGACGCTTCGTCCAGAGGAAGTCGATTATATCAATGCCCATGGGACAAGCACCCCTTATAATGATAAATATGAGACCGCTGCAATTAAAACCGTCTTTGGCCCTCATGCCTCTAAACTGGCCATAAGCTCTACAAAATCCATGACTGGTCATCTGCTAGGAGCAGCAGGCGCCATTGAAGCCATTTTCTCGGCTAAGGCGATCACAGAAGGCGCACTGCCTCCAACGATCAATTACCAAACACCAGATGAGGAATGTGACCTAGATTATATCCCGAATCAATTCCGATCAGCTGATGTTCGTGTAGTATTAAGCAATTCTCTCGGCTTTGGCGGGCATAATGTAACGCTGGCGTTTAAGAGATACGACAAATAGAGAAGAAGAGGGTTGCCCCTCTTCTTTTTAAACAAAGCTCTTCATTCTATCATACAACCCTTGATAAAAACGGGCTTCAGATCTTGTGATATAAGCCCCCGCTCGGTAGATCGCCTGTAAATCCTCCGTGGATGGGAATCTGACTAGCACGTCTTTACACAGCTGATAGTGGCGAGGTTCATGATGGTCGGCATGAGCCTTCCAAAACGTCACGTTGATCTTTTCCTTTTGGCTATAATTCGGATGACTTAATCCCTCGCCAATCAATCCCATGACCTTCCCGGCAAACAGCTCCGAGCCTAAGCCTACCGCTGCCATGGCCTCCAGTGGAGTAGCTGTACGCAAAAAAGAAATAAAGGTATCAACAGCCGTAACCGTCACCGGAGAAACCGGATAATCCGGAACGTATTTCTCATTCGTCGGAACATGAGGGGCTGCGGTCACGAGAAAAGAATGATACAGTCTGGAATGGTAGCCTTTCGGGTTTCCCCTCCCCCCTTCATCCCATAAATTATCTACTAAGGGTACCCACCAGTCATCTTCGGGCATGACAGCTGCAATGGCTGCACCTAATACCCTAGGGAAATTGCGGCTATAGTAGCTATATTGTAAGGCAAACTCACTTACTTGTGCGGGGTTCCACTCTCCAGCGAGTAAGGTCTGCATAAAATCGCCTTGGATAATTTCTTCATCAACAATGTTCCAAATCGCCTGCTCCACTTGCTCATAATTACTAAATGACAATTCATCTCACCCTATCTTCGATTTTTCACATAGTATCATATCACAGTTTATTGCTTTATAATAAGCAAAATGAATCTTGGAGGGGCTTATGGAGAAAGGAACTCGTATTTTGATTTTTACTGGGGGCACCTTAGGGAGCTGGGCCACTAGCCATATTCACCAAGGAGATTTATTAGTTGGCGTTGACCGAGGAGCTCTCTTTCTCATTCAGCATGGCTACAAGCCTAACTTCGCCTTAGGCGACTTTGATTCCGTGTCCGAAGAAGAAAAGAATAACATTATGAAGCATGCCCAGACCTTCTCTGACTGTGACCCCATTATGAAAGATCAAACAGATACGGAGATGGCTTTTGAGTGGGCGCTGGAACAACAGCCTGGCGAAATCCTCCTCTTCGGAGCACTGGGAACCCGTTTCGATCATTCTTTGGCCAATGTCCAATTATTACGTAGAGGTCTAGACAAAGGCATCTCTTGCCGCATCATCGATCCCTATAATGAACTACAGCTTACTAATCAGCAACTGCTAGTCCAAAAAGGGGCTTATCATCATGTTTCTTTGCTGCCCCTTAGTCTGAAAGTGACAGGCATTACCCTCGACGGCTTTCAGTACCCTTTGAAAGATGCGACGCTCAACCTTGGAGATTCCCTAGGGATTAGCAACGTGTTGCTATCCGAGTTCGGAGAAATTAAGATAGATTCTGGGCTTTTACTCGTCATTCAAAGTAAAGACTAAGGGTGCCTCTGGGCACCCTTATTTCCATTTCACTAGCTCCATTTCAAGATCATGGCTGAAGTCTTCACTTATAGGTACAACTCTAATATTGGCGCACGACCACTGCCAATCCTCTATAGAGCCGGGAAAGGTTCCCGCATATAAGTACAAGCCGCAATCCAGTTCTTTCACCCATTGCAATTCCTTACGATAAAGTCCTTGTTCTCCATTCCCTCTAACCACTTCTACTTTTACATCCTTATGCCAGATCTTTCCCAACCTAACTTTGCATTGTATCGTAGCTACATCAGGGAATGCAGACAGAAATTCCATATCTTCAACCCCAACATAAGACCAGTGGTCCCGAATGAAAGACTTATATTGAGCCACTCTCTCGGCCACTTCCAAGCCGTTTTCGATAAACCTGCGGCCTCGAATGGCAGTCGGGATGTACAATTTCCCCCAATATTCAGCCACCATACAACTAGTGCTAAACACCGGCGTTAAGGATTGGATCGACTCCTTCATCTTCTCTACCCACGAGGAGTGCGACCCGTAATATAAGGGGACAATCTCTTCCTCTAACAGCTGATAGAGAGCCTGGGCGTCTAGATGGTCCTGCTCCTGCCACGTTCTTCCCGTGCCTCCGTCAATAGCCCAACCATTGTTTCCATTAAACCCTTCTGCCCACCAGCCATCCAGGATACTGCAATTGATTACCCCGTTCACCGCTGCTTTTTGCCCGGAAGTTCCACTGGCCTCCATCGGCTTGATTGGTGTATTCAACCAAACATCTACTCCAGAAACAAGGAGCTTTGCCTTATCCATGTCATAATTCTCAAGTAAAATAATACGATCTTTAAACCTTTCTTGTTGAGACATCTCCCAGATCTGGCGGATCAGCTGCTGTCCTGGTTGGTCTGCCGGGTGAGCTTTTCCAGCAAAAAGAATAGCGACAGGCCGATCGACTTGGTTCAAGATTCTCTCTAGCCGCTCTACATCATGAAACAGAAGCAATGCCCTTTTGTATGTGGCGAAGCGTCGAGCAAACCCGATTGTTAATACATCGGTCAATTCTGGCAAACCAAGATGTTGTATCATTTGCCTTTTGGCTTGCTGGTGTGCAGCCCAGATCTCTTCATGAGGTATGGCTTTGACTTTCTCCCAGATTTTTTGTTCTGCAATTTTATCCTTCCATTGAGGTTCTAAATAGCGATCGTAAACTTGTTCCATAGTAGGAGAAAGCCAGGTTTTGGTGTGAATCCCATTCGTAATGGATTCCACTTGAATATGCTGCTTAGGAATCTCAGGTGTCCAGCGGTGGAATAATTCCTTGGTTACTTGGGCATGAAGTTTACTCACCCCGTTAACCTTGCTTGCCGTACTAACAGCTAATCGAGTCATATTGAAAAGCCCTTCATTTGCGCCGAGCCTCAAGATGTTTTCTCTCGTTGTACCCAGTTGCCAGTAATAGTCCCCTAAGAAACGATCCATCTGTTCAAAGGAAAATTGATCATGGCCAGCCGGTACAGGAGTATGTGTCGTGAAAACAGTCGATGCCTTTACCGCCTCCAGCGCCGTTTCAAAAGAAAAGCCCTGGGCTGAATATTCACGAACTCGTTCAAGAGCCATAAACGCGGAATGACCTTCATTCATATGCCAAACCTCAGGTTCTTCCCCTACTGCTCGAAGAACACGAACGCCTCCGATTCCTAGAATGATTTCCTGGGCCAATCTCGTGTCTGTATTTCCTCCATACAGATGATCGGTTAAACCTCGATCGGCTTCCGAATTTTTTTCATGATGAGCGTCCATGAGATAAATTGGAACCTTACCTACCTCTGCCTTCCAAATTCTTAAGTGAACGGATCTTCCTTCTATTGGTACCATTACTGTTTGGGGATCCCCCTTTTTATCCAGTACAGGCTGAACAGGCAAGTCTTCTGGCCGTATCTCTGGATATAAGGCTCTTTGGTTTCCCCACGCATCTACTTCCTGTTGAAAATACCCTCTACGATATAATATTCCTACAGCTATCAACGGAACACCCAGATCGTTTGCGGCCTTCACATGATCTCCCGCTAATACTCCCAGTCCACCTGAATAGATGGGTAATGCAGAATCGATTCCAAACTCAGCCGAAAAGTAAGCGATCTTAGCCTCCATCGTTCCACCTCTTCACGCCATGATATTTACCTACAGGATATGCATACAACCTAAGGGGGTTCCGAGTCTTATATTCTCTTAAACAAAAAAAGAAGGAGCACGCGGCTCCTTTAAAGGGAAAACTTATAAATAAGTGGGGGATATTTATAGTATGGACCATAAAACGGAATTTTATTCCTTAGCGGCAACTACCAAGTGAGGAGAACAATGAGATGGTCATGGTCATGCTCATACACGACAACATTAGATTTTCACTCTAGTATTTTTTTGATTTACAATAATAATGGTTTTTATTTGGGAACTTCCACATCCTGGACACTTGGTTGGTACATGAAAAATTCTACAGCAGCTCTCGCATGTATACTTCATTATTAAAGACCTCCATCCGTTATTTTAGCTATATTAACTATATCAGACCCTAGGCCAAAACGATTCTGAAATCCTTCAACAAACTTTGCTGTTCGTCGACATCATATGACAAGAAAAACAAAAAAAAAAGACATAGTGCCTCCTATGTCTTCCTAGGATTATCCGTCAGCGATAAACGTGCTGCCATGGGCACACTGATCCCTTGAATTGTAGCTTCGTGGTGATCCTCTCCCGTACATCGAGCCTTTCTTCAGAATATGAAATTCATGTCCCGTTATGGTGGGCGCAGCTAGTTGTCGTTTGAATGCAAACTTTCCTCGTAAAGCCGTCTCATGTTCAATGGTTGGATATTCCACTGCTGAAGCCCGATCTTGACGATAGAGAGAGAAAATAACGCCTTCCATATAAAAGGTAGAACCCAGATCCACTTTTTCCACTAAATCTGCATATCCTCTTTCCATGATTTCTCCTCCTTCAGCATTATCGTTTTCTAATCCATTACGAATGGTAATGAGACATCCTTCTTCTGCATAATAGGCTAACTCATCTCTCAAAGAATCTAGCGTACGCATATAATTGACTTCTCTGAACTCAAACTCAATATGAAGCGATTCAATCACTTGATTTACGCCCTGCTTTACCATTTCCAATACTTCCTGAATGCTTTCCCATGGCTTGTCCAAGTCCGTCAACACTCGGTGAAATTGAAGCTTCCCTTGTTCATCACAAAACATTGCTTGAGTGAATACCAAACCTACTTGTACGTTTAGCTTTTCCATTTAATACACTCTCCCTTTTAATGTTTGTTGGATGACTGACTGTGGGCCTTCCCGGGTGGCCTCGCCGTACGTTTGCTTTGTTACCTTTATTTTACATAGTATGGACATGCCTGGAAAGAGGTGTAAATTGTAAGAATATGGCTAGTTTTTGAGAAGTGTTCGACAGGCTGCGAGCCTCCTCACCCTGTTTCTAAGGAAAAAAGAAGAGGCTGCCTGTCGGCAGCCTCTCTTCTCGTCGAGATTTGGACTTTAGTACTCAGAATCCGTTCCCATTCGACGATTTCCACAAAACCCAATCTCCATGCGGGACGAAAATTCCTTTTTCCCTTACTAACGCTTCCTTACCCGTTGAATAGACATACATCTGGCAAGGTACTCGTTTCCCTATATCCAGGGTTGCCATGGCCTCAATCCGTTCATACTCATTTTCTTTTCCCGGTCCATGAAAACCTTCAAGCTCGTCGAGGATGCAAAGAGCTTCCTGATGATTCTCGAACGCAAACAGCTCTCCGACAACCTTCCCTTTTCCTTCGATAACAGCAGGATAGCCGTAGGGCAAATCAAAAAGCAACCCTTCGATTGTTGCTTTTTGAGTCGAACGAACCTGCTGTTTAATGAGATGATGATAGTACTGTCCGGTTCTGAGCGTACCATAAACGAATATATAAGTCATAAGCGCAACCTAAATATGCCTTTCCATCCATACTAAATAGGAAAATAAAGCGATTAAAACACCAAAGATAACGGTAAGTATAAGTATAACCCTCTGACGCTCCATAACGTACCTTCCTTATTGATCCTCTGCGCGGTGAAGCGCTTGAATAAAGCCTTCTTCAAAATGTCCGCTCTCGGTGATTTCTTCTCGGGTGAAGAAATCATAAAGAAATTCGGCTTGGGCCATTTGCTTAGAGTATTGTTGAAATGCTTTACACAGCTTGCGAAGATCCCCTTCTTTTTCCTCTTCTACACCATATACAAAAGATTCTAGCTGATCACTGTGAAGTAATATCCGGCATCCTTCCCCAATTAATTTCTCATGAAAGCCAGATGCTTGCTGAGCGTACTCCTGGCGATCCAGGTCGTTCACGTCAAACTGGGTGATTAAATATAACATTGGAAATCTCCTTCTATTGCTGGTTTTGAGTTAGAAATCAATCTTCACTTTTAAAAATCCCGCCTTGATTAAAGCATCAATGATAATGACGATGGCCGGTCCTAGAATCATGCCAAAAAAACCAATCAGCTGAAAACCTATATACAAGCTTGCTAACGCCGCAAGAGCACTAATCCCTAAGCTCTCACCAAGAATCTTTGGTTCCACAATACGCCTTATAATCGTAATCACTAGAAACAAGATGATTAAACCGATCGCCAGACGAGAATCCCCATGGATAAAAAATTGATAGGCTGCCCAAGGAACGATAAAACTGCCCGTTCCTAAAATTGGCAAAATATCCACCAGTACAATAATAAACGCAATGATAAAGGCATACTTGACGTCCAAGAGCAGTAATCCAATGACAGCAAGAGTATAGGTCATTAGGCTTAATATGATCTGTGCTCCCAAAAACCCAACTAATGCTCGCGAGAGCTGATGTAGAACTAAATCCACTTTCTCCCTCGCCGATACCGTAAAAAGATTCCTGAAGCTTTGCCTTAGACTAGGTAGATCAAAGCTGATAAGAAACAAGCTGATGAGATACACAATCGAAATCAACAATAGCTGGGGTAGTGCAGCAACAACGCTAAATACCCATTTCGTTAGGGTAGAAGCAGCTACCATTGCTGTATTTTTCAATGATTCCAATACTTGCTGGATCGTTGAGATGGTTTCAATCGGCAATAACGCGTAATAGCCTTCCCAAACGATAATATACTTTTCAAGCGTCTCAAACAACTCACTCGATAGGACAGGCAGTTTTTCGGCAAGCTCTATACTTTGAACGATAAGTAATGTAGTGATCCAGTAGGAGCCTAGGCCGAAGGAAGCTAGAAACAGTAAAAACGTAACGGTCACTGCAGGAATCCGTTTCATTCCAAACCATCTTGTCAAAAGCTGAACAAGGGGTTCCAGTAAAATGGCTGTAAGAAGTGCCAGTACAAGAGGAATCCCATGAAGGACAAGCATAATAGCCACTATTGCAAATAATAAGGGGACAATCCATTTTCGTATCGCCATAAATTCCTCAGTTTCCTTCTAAATTATACTCCTATTCTACCCAAAATGTTGGCTAGTGGATATATAGATGCTTACAAAAAGAAAAAAAGTAATGCATACCTTTGCATTACTTTTAACTCAGATAGGTTTTATGTTCATTTAATACTTGATGAATACTGCTCCAGGAGCGTTTC
>JBEQAI010000125.1:0-8824 GCA_041640415.1 Ammoniphilus sp.
GTTGGAGCGAAGTGTAAGTCTGCCATCACCCCTGTCAGCTGACGGTTCATCTCCTCAGGATAAGGAGAAAACTTATTGTAGGTGCGAAGACCGGCTTCCACATGTCCGACTGCCACTTGATTATAGAGCGCGGCTAGACTAGCAACAAACGTAGTAGTCGTATCCCCGTGGACAAGAACCATATCTGGCTTTACTTCTTTCATAACTTCGTCTAGGCCGTGCAATGCTCGAGTCGTTACATCAACTAAGGTTTGCCGATCCTTCATGATATTCAAATCGTGATCAGGCTTAATCGCGAAAATGTCTAATACCTGATCCAACATTTGTCGATGCTGGGCCGTCACGCATACGATTGGCTCCAACTCTTCATATTTTTTTAGTTCATGCACTAAGGGAGCCATCTTAATGGCTTCCGGCCTCGTCCCAAAAATGGTCATGATTTTTTTTTTCATTTTGTTTTTTCCCCGCTTCCTTACTTGGTACCAAACAATCGGTCGCCCGCATCGCCAAGCCCTGGAACGATGTATCCGTGATCGTTGAGCATCTCATCGACGGCGGCTACAAAAATATCTACATCAGGGTGTACTTCTTGAACCTTCTGGATTCCCTCTGGCGCTGCAATCAAGCACATAAGCTTCATGTTTCGAGCCCCGCGGTTTTTGAGTGCTGTAATGGCTGCCACGGCTGAACCACCCGTTGCAAGCATAGGGTCGATGACGATAAGCTCACGTTCTTCAATATCGCTTGGTAATTTTACATAATACTCTACTGGTTCGAGCGTTTCGGGATCGCGGTATAATCCCACGTGACCTACTTTTGCCGCTGGAATCAGCTTGAGTACCCCATCCACCATACCGATGCCGGCACGAAGGATCGGAACCAATCCCAGTTTTTTCCCCGCAATCATCTTTGCTTTACAGCGAGTCACGGGTGTATCGACTTCCACTTCGTGCAACGGCAGATCTCTGGTAATTTCATATGCCATGAGCATGGCGACTTCATCTACGAGCTCACGAAATTCTTTGGTTCCTGTGCTTTTGTCTCTTATGTATGTTAGCTTATGCTGAATTAAGGGGTGGTCAAAAACGTATAAACTTCCCATAAAATTCTCCCTCCTATTGTCATTTTAGTATGTGCTCCGAAAAACCTGTTCATGCCGGGGAATATTATACCACTTGCGTGGTAAAGTACCAATGTACAAAACAAAAAAGTTTTCTTTGAAATCAGTCCAAAAAAATATTATATTAAGAGATGTTTGTGTTTGTATGAATTTGTCGTTAAATTTCTGTTGATTTTTTGTAAAGTTTTTCAAAACTAAGGGGGCTCTTTTTAGTGGATGTTTCCATGCAGGATGTTTTGTTTAAATTCCTTGGCGGTCTAGGTATTTTTCTTTTTGGTATTAAGTACATGGGGGACGGCTTAGAAAAGTCAGCCGGAGATAAGCTCCGCCAAATACTTGAACAAATGACTACTAACCCTATTCGAGGGGTTTTGGCCGGAATAATTGTAACGGTCTTATTGCAAACAAGCACCGGAACGACGGTACTCGCTATTGGTTTTGTTAATGCCGGTTTGATGACTCTTAGACAAGCCATCGGAGTCATTATGGGTGCTAACATTGGGACCACGGTAACTGCTTTTATTATCGGGATAAAAATTGAAAATTACGCCTTACCCATTATAGCTGTGGGTGCAATCCTACTCTTCTTCTTTAGAAAGAAAAGGCTTCAGCAGCTTGGTCAAATCGTATTTGGCTTCGGAATGTTGTTCTACGGTTTAAAGACCATGGGCGGTGGACTAAAACCACTGAAGGACTTGCAAGTGTTTCATGATTTGATGCTAGACTTAGGGCAAAACCCGATTCTTGGAGTGTTGATTGGGACCATCTTTACAGTCATTGTCCAAAGTAGCAGTGCAACGATTGGGATTCTCCAGCAGCTAGCTAGTGAGGGTGGAATTGCTTTAAGACCGGCTCTCCCTATTCTTTTCGGAGATAATATCGGGACTACCATTACGGCTATGCTTGCCGCTATTGGAGCTTCGGTTGCAGCAAAACGTGCAGCACTCACACATGTTATATTTAATTTAGTTGGAACCTTTATTGCCTTGCTTGTCTTCCCTCTCTTCTACAACCTAGTCTATTGGCTAGGGGAAGTGACTCAAGTGGATATACGGATGCAAATTGCGTATGCTCACGGTATTTTCAATACCACTAATGTGCTTTTACAACTGCCATTCATTGGTGTACTTGCTTATATTGTAACTAAGGTTTACCCAGATAAAGAAGGTCAAATTGAATTTGGAGTAAAGAACCTAGACCCTCGATTCTTGGATAACCCATCTGTAGCGATGGGACAAGCCGAAAAAGAATTACTTCGCATGGCAAATTTAACGAGAGACATGCTGCATGATTCTACCCAATATTTATTTACCGGTAATGAAAAATTAGCGGAAAGCACGAAGCAGCGCGAAGATTTGGTTGACCATCTGGAACAAAAGATTATTGACTACATGACCAAAGCTGCTACGGAGCATGAAATTCCCGATACAGAAAAATACTCTTCGCTTATGTATGCTTTAAAAGATATTGAGCGAATGGGCGACCACTCCATGAATATCGTGGAGCTAGCAGAATATCGATATAACAACAAGCTCCATCTTTCCGATGAGGCAACGAACGAATTAAAAGAAATCATTGACCTGACTAGCCAAACCATGGAAAAAGCGATCAAAGCTTTAGAAACGAATGACCGCACTTTAGCCCTTGAAGTAGTAGAACTTGAGGAAAGAGTAGATAAAATGGAGCGCCAGCTTCGCAAAACTCACCTCAAGCGCTTGAATGAAGGGACCTGTTCTGGCGGCTCTGGCGTCGTCTTCTTGGACATTGTAAGTAATCTAGAGCGTATGGCTGACCATAGCATGAATATTGCCCAGTATGTGTTGGGCGAGGTGTAGAGAGAAGGATCTTCGGATCCTTCTTTTTTATGCTTTTTGGTAGGGTGATGGGATAGTGTGGCGGCCCATAGTGCTTTTTGCTGCATTTTTTAAAGAAAATTGTGGGTGGTATCAATGGTCATGCTACCCCTACATTGTTGTACGTTTGACTAATGGAAGGCTTGCATACCTTTAATAATAAACTTTTCATAGCATCTAGCCCTTTTTCGCTTCTGGATTGTGCTGTACATAAAAATCTAAACCAAGCCACGTATCGATAGAGATACTTTTTTCCAATACAAAAGAAATTGGAGATCCACGAGGAAAATGCCCTCCACTCATGAAACTCTACAGCGATTATGGGTGGGTAACATAATACCCAAATATAATTTAAATCTTTGGGATATCTTTCTCTCACATCATCAATAGGTGGCTGCCCCATCATATTAAGGACGTGAATAATTTTATGACGCCAATAAAAAAGGGTAACATAACTAACACCAAGGATCATGGCGCTATGCTGTAGAGTACGTCCTTCTATCATGCATTCCAAAAATTTTATCCATTTATCGGGATAGTGTGTGCCATGCAAAGGGGTATTCGTAAAATCGTTAAAAGTTCGGCCGCAATCCTTACACTTATATCGCTGGCGGTCACGGTACATTCCATGTCGTACAATAGAGAGGCTATCGCAGTGAGGACATTGAAGAGGGTTGGTTTGTTTGTGTTCCCTAACAAGGCTAAGAAGTTGTTTACACGTTTCTTTGTCCATAAAGCGGTTAAAAATTTTTTTGAGGCGAGACAAATTATACATAGTTACCCCTCCTAAACAGAACGTTTGTTCCCATTTTATCATCTCAATTGTCCTATGTCCACCCACAATCTTCTTTAAAAAATAAAGCGAATAACCCTACATACCCCCTCCCAGCTCACTCAGCCAAACCAAAAAAGAGCCAAACCCTATAAACTGGGCTTGGCTCTTCCGTTCAACTCTTAAACCAATTTCATTCCAGGATAAAGCGGGAACTTCTCGCATAATGCAGCTACACGTGCACGAGCTTCTTCCTTCTTCGCTTCATCTTGTGGGTTTTTCAAGGTTAATGCGATAATCGCCGCTACTTCCTTCATGGACTCTACATCAAATCCACGAGAGGTCGCTGCTGGTGTACCAATGCGTACGCCGCTCGTAACAAACGGGCTAGCTGGGTCAAACGGAATGGTGTTCTTGTTCGTCGTAATGCCTACAGAGTCCAACAAATGCTCGGCTTCTTTACCCGTCAAGTTCACGTTGCGAACATCAATTAACACCAAGTGATTGTCTGTACCGTCGGAAACAATCTTTAGGCCCTCTTCCTTCAAGGAAGCAGCAAGCTGAGCTGCGTTTGCAACCACATTCTCACTGTATTGCTTGAACTCAGGCTTCAAGGCTTCGCCGAAAGCTACAGCTTTAGCGGCAATCACGTGCATCAAAGGACCGCCTTGAACGCCAGGGAACATCGACTTGTCGATTGCTTTGGCAAATTCTTCTTTACACAAAATCATACCGCCGCGCGGTCCACGCAACGTCTTATGCGTAGTTGTGGTTACAAAGTGGGCATAAGGAACTGGGTTGGGATGGTGGCCAGTCGCAACTAAACCAGCGATGTGAGCCATATCCACCATCAGATAAGCTCCCACCTCGTCCGCGATTTCACGCAGTTTAGGGAAATCAATCACACGAGGGTACGCACTAGCACCTGCCACGATAAGCTTCGGCTTGTTGGCTAACGCTTTAGCTCGTACATCTTCATAATCAATCACATTCGTATCTTCCGTTACACCATACTCCACGAAGTTATAAAGCGTACCTGAGAAGTTTACAGGGCTTCCGTGAGTCAGGTGACCCCCATGGGATAAGTTCATGCCAAGCACCGTATCTCCTGGCTTTAAGATCGTGAAGTAAACCCCCATATTTGCCTGAGCGCCGGAGTGAGGCTGAACATTCGCATGCTCTGCGCCAAACAATTGCTTTGCACGGTCACGAGCCAAATCTTCCACTACATCCACGTATTCACATCCGCCATAATAGCGACGGCCAGGATACCCCTCAGCATATTTATTCGTCATAACCGTACCAAGGGCTTCAAGAACGGCTTCGCTCACAAAGTTTTCGGATGCAATTAATTCAATATTATTTCTTTGTCTTCCTAACTCCTGGTTAATCGCTTCTGCGACTTGCGGATCGTTCTTTAATAAATGATTAAACATGTTTTTTTCCTCCGATTTCTTTATAAGATCTTACGTACAGCTTGAATTCGTCTTTGTATTTTGATAAACGGCTCGAGCACCGCCAATCAGCTTGGGTCTTGTATAAGCCATCGTTACGTGAGCATTGCCGACCTGTCGGATCGACGGTCTTACTGGAACCGCCACGGGACGGAGATGCATTCCAATAAATGTATCCCCAATATCAATCCCTGCATGGGCTTGAACGGATTCCACTACGACGGGATCCGCCATTTGATTAAAAGCATAAGAAGCCATCGAGCCCCCCGCTTTGGCCACAGGGACGACAGTGACTTCGTCTAGACGAAACATCTCTGCTGTCTCCCGTTCCACGACGAGGGCTCGATTTAAGTGTTCACAACATTGAAAAGCAAGCTGAAACAAATGCTGAGACTGGAACTCCTTTAACACCCGAAAAATAACCTCAGCTGCTGGCTCACTGCCCGAAGTGCCAATTCGTTCACCCAGCACTTCACTCGTACTTGTACCCAGAACCAGGAGTTGTTTCGAACCCATGGGATATGCAGCAAGCAATTCCCCGAGTATCGTCCGCAGCTGTTGTTCCACCTCTTGAAGATTAAACATGCTTAGCCTCAATGTTTCCAATCTTCTCTACTCGCTGGCTATGGCGCCCTCCCGTAAATTCCGTTTCCAACCAGACCTTCACGATTTCTTGAGCCACTCCCGGTCCAATTACACGTGCTCCCATAGCCAAAACGTTGGTATCATTATGTTCTCTTGTTGCTTTTGCCGAAAACAGATCATGAACTAGCGCACAACGAATCCCTTTCACCTTGTTCGCTGCAATCGACATCCCGATTCCCGTCCCACAAATCAAGATTCCGCGGTCTAGCTCCCCACTTGCAACCTTCTCCGCTACTGGCAACGCATAATCCGGGTAATCCACAGACTGCTCACAGTCACAACCCATATCGACCACCTCGTGATTCATGGATTGCAGCATTGCCTTAATCTCTTCTTTAAGTTGGAAGCCGCCATGATCAGCACCTAGTGCGATTTTCAACGTTATCTCCTCCGTTTTTCACTAATAACATGCTTATTATACCCTATTATCCAAAATCCATATAGTCTTTTTTCTTAATAATAATCATAAAATATGTATATAACGTTCGTCTTTAGCGTTAGATTGTAAAACGTTGAATATGCTGCTGTAACTTTTCCGCCTGATCTCGGAGGACTTGGCCCGCTGCCGCAATCTCTTCCATTGAAGCCGTTTGATCTTGAGCCGCAGCCGCCACACTCTGAGAGCCTTCTGACGTTTCTTCCGCAATCTCGGCCACCGATCTAGCTTCTTCCATCGCGTGCCTCATGATCTCAGTCTGATCACTAATTAACTTTACGATGGTATCGACCGCTCCGACAACGCCTTGAACCGAGTTCGAAATATCTTTTAAAGCTTGACTCGTTTCTTCTCCTCGCTCTGATTCCAACGTGGCCAACCGAACCTGCTCGTTGATTTGCTTTACAGCTAGACTAACTTCCTGCTGTATCTCATGAATAAGCTGATCAATCGCTTGTACAGCCTTTTTACTTTCGTCTGCGAGCTTGCGAACTTCACCGGCAACCACAGCGAACCCTCGGCCATGTTCACCGGCTCTTGCGGCTTCAATCGAAGCATTCAAGGCCAGCAAATTCGTTTGCTCGGCCATCGTACCCACAAGCCTGGAGATATCCCCAATTTGCTTCGCTTGCTCATCGAGCTTCACCACCACTGCAATAGAGGCTTCACTTTCTTTAGCCAGATGGTGAAGACCTTCAATCAACCTTCCCGCAACCTTCGAACTCGTTTCTAGGGTTTGAACCATGTTAGAAGAAAGCTTCCTGGTTTGGTCTGCCGACCCATTCACATGCTCTATCATTTGGTTTAATTGTTCGAATGAATGAACCATATGTAAGGTAGCAGCCGATTGAGACTTTGCCCCTTGCGCAATATCATCGATCGTCATCCCGATCTGCTCCGCCTGCAATGCAGCCGCATGAGAAGCATGGGTCAGCTCTTGAACATGATCCCCCGTTTGACGAAAATTCTCTTCAATATCCTTTACCATCGTCTTTAAGTTTCCTAACATCCGTTCAAAAGCCAAGGCAAGAGATTGAAGCTCGTCCTTTCCTTTAGGAATCTCTACCTCCACTCGCAGATCCCCCGTCGAAACCTTTTCTGCTGTTTTCTCTAATAAAATAATGGGCTTAGTAAGCATTCGAGCGGCGATCCAGCCAAAAAATGAGGACCACCCCACCCCCATCACAAGAACGGCAGCTTGGAATACAACCGGTGATACGTAAGCACTAAAGTCATCCGCTAGGAAAGCTAGAAAAACAAAGCTTGTCCCATATGTAACCATCGATAAAACCGCGATCCCTAGAACAATTTTTTTCTGAAGACCAAAACGAACCTGATTCCCCATACAAACTCCCCCAAGACGTACAATTCTTGCTTTATAAGATTCGTCCTCGCTCGACAAAAACCTGCTAATTCGGTTTGATTTTGTCTTTGAGCCTTTCTAGAGCTGTATCTAAGTCCCTTTCTGTTTCTCGATAGACCTCGAGCGAACCGCCATAAGGATCCATCACATCCAAATAGCCGGTTTCGCCTATGTATTCCTTTAGCGTAAACACTTTGTACTGAGCTTCAGGAAATTGCCGACAAACCACCTGCTTATGGCTTCCTGTCATCGTCAGGACCACATCGGCCCATCGAATAAGCTCTGGGGTAACCGGCTGCGAGGTATGCTGAAGATCCATACCTCGCTCTTGTAATATTGTCGTCGTATGAACCGAAGCCGGAGCTCCTTCAACAGCAGCAACACCAGCAGAACGCACTTCAATCGGAAGATTTTCCCGATGAGCCAAGTGCTTCATCAATCCTTCCGCCATCGGGCTTCTGCAGGTATTTCCCGTACAGACAAATAACAGCCTCATGTATACCTCACCTCAACATATGAATTAAATATACCAATACTAGGCTTACCCCCATGCCTAATAAGGCAAACAAGCGATGATATCGAATGGAGGCCGGGCCAATCTCCTTCCATACAATAAAGCCCATAGCCCCTGCCGCAAACGACGTTCCCATGGCGACCAAGAAAGGAGAGCCGACAAAAAATTGTTGTCCCACCCATGCACCTACTGGGATGCATAGACTTAAAACTAGACTGAGAACCAAGATCCAGCGTTTCTTTACGCCTGCCATCACTAAAGGAGCCGCCATACCTAACCCTTCTGGAACATTATGAATGGCAATAGAGAGGGCCACCAATACACCCAAGTGATGATGCGTTTCAAATCCTGCTCCAATAGCAATCCCTTCAGGTATATTATGTAACCCAATCGCTAAAGCAATCAACGTCCCTACTCGGTAAGACTCTTTTTTATCCGGTGACAGGCTTACGCCGTCTCGAACCAGGTTTTGCAAAAAAGCATGAATCGTAATCAACACAATCAATCCGAGTCCTAACCCCATGCCAACCGCTTGAAAAGGTCCTTGGTTAAAAGCAGCAGGCAGTAAGTCGACGAAAATCACCAGAACCATGATACCCGAAGATAACCCCAAGTAAAAAGCCAGAATCGGTTTACCAGGCGCCCCAAACAATAAAGCGAGGAGGGA
>JBEQAI010000126.1:0-8683 GCA_041640415.1 Ammoniphilus sp.
AGCGGACGGGATCATGTCCCACGGGCAGGTACGTTCGACCCGGCCACCCTTTATCCTCTAACCAAAAAAATAAAGGATCAACCACTAAAAGTTGGTTGATCCCATAATACGATTGGGCAGGTTAATAAAAAAATCCCACCTGTCGAGTGGGATTTAATTTACCTTCTAAATTTTTAGTTCTGAACGTATTTCTCTTTTGGCTTCACAACCGTTACTCCAGTTGTTTCCTGAAAATCATAAAGACTTGGTGCAAGGTCGGTAAAACGTTCAAGTTCATTGTATGCGGGAATACCATGGTAAGCCATATCTAAGCCTTCTTCTTCTTCTTCAGAAGTTGCTCTTAATCCAACAGTAGCTTTTGCTATCAAGGCAATTATACAACCTCCAACAAATCCCCATAAACTGATAACCAATACACCAATCGTTTGAATCATTAAAAGAGAAGTATTTCCTGTTGTTATAAAGCCTTCTAATGTATCAAAAAGACCCACTGCGATGGTTCCAAACATCCCATTAAACCCGTGGACAGCAACAGCACCAACTGGATCATCAATTTTTAGACGATCTACAAATAAAGTAGCCCCTACCACAATGACACCAGCAAGTAACCCGATGAGAATAGCACTCCACGGTTCAACAAAGGCACAACCTGCTGTGATAGCAACAAGACCTGCCAACGCTCCATTCATCGTCATGCTTGGGTCCGTCTTCCCAAATTTAAACAAGGTCAAAAACAGGGCGGATGTACCACCTGCCGCAGCCGCTAACATGGTATTCAAAGCAACAATGGCTAATGAAGCGGAAGAAGCATCAAGTGTACTCCCTGCATTAAATCCAAACCAGCCGAACCAAAGAATAAATACACCTGCTGAGGCAAGAGGAATATTGCTAGGTGCAAAGACATTAGCACTCCCATCGGAGTTGAAGCGTCCCTTTCGAGGTCCAATCATCCATGCCATAGCTAGTGCAGCAAATCCGCCCATCGCATGAATCACAGCCGATCCAGCGAAGTCTTTCATTCCCAATTGTGCTAACCATCCATCGGTATTCCATACCCAATGACCTGAGATTGGATAGAAAAATAGGGTGACAAGAGCAGCGGTTATTAAGTAAGCTTGAAATTTCATTCTCTCGGCAACCGCACCTGATATGATGGAAATACAAGCAATAGCGAATCCGATTTGAAATAGAACAAAGGCTGCAGGATGAAGATCAAGTCCAAGGTCAATCTTATGCGGTGAACCAAACAAACTTGTCCCAATAAAGCCCATATTATCTGCTCCAAACATCAATCCAAATCCAACGACCCAAAAGCAAAGAACACCAACGGTTAAATCTACAAAAATTTTCATGGTTACATTTACAGCGTTCTTTGTTCTAACAAAACCAGCTTCCAATAGGCTAAATCCACCTTCCATAAACAGAACCATAGCCGCAGCCAATACAATCCAGACTGTATTCAAATGAATAAGTTCCATGTCACTTTTCCTCTCTTTTATTTAACTCATCAATCGTTTCATCAATAATGCCTGTGCGTATGTTATATGCTTCTTCCACTGGAAGAACAAATATTTTACCGTCTCCGCCTTCTCCTGTCTGGGCAGCAGCTATGATAGCTTCTACTGTTCGTTTAACCATGTAATCAGAAAGAACGATCTCTAATTTTACTTTTGGATGAAGATTTACCTTGTAATTGTGACCACGGTATACCCCTTGAGAATCTTTTTGTATTCCTCGACCTACAACTTGAGTTACCGTGAATCCAGTAATTCCAATTTCATGTAAAGCTTTTATGGTTTCGGTTAATTTTTGAGGACGTAGGATAGCTTCAACTTTTTTCATATTATCTCCTTTGAGTTGTAAAGTTGAATGACTTATTATGTTAGATAATATAACATCTATATCAAATTAGCACAATAACAAATTGATACAAATCTTACGAGTATGATTATCATATTGGAAAATGGCAGCCTCCCTGAGCTATCGAATCCCGATAGATGAGAAATGGCTTTAAACCAATTTTAAGTTATCGACCTTCTTTGGCATTTGGTACAATAAAAGGAAAACGAGGAGGGGTAGATTGCCACATAGTGAATGGGGAACAACTATATATCAATTACTGATTTTCTTAATGTTCATAGGAATACCAATCGCCATTATAGCTTTCTTTCTTCGAAGAAAAGGTAAGATTAAAGAGTTGGAAAAAAGAATCGAGCAGTTAGAAAAAGAAAAAAATCAGGAATAAAGGTTCCCCTTATTTGCTCAACTAAACGGGAGTCGTTACTTCAAAGTGGCTGCTTCGGCAGCCATTATTACATTCCTCAACAAACGGGCAGGATTGTTCAATAACTTTTTTTACCGCCTTTTTATGTTTTTATGTGCTTTTTCTGCCATTTGTGGTGAAAGTAAAAAATTAAAAATAAAATCCAATCGGAAAGGTAAGAGCAGTAGAAACTCCACCATAATTTATGTTTCATGCTTCCAGTTTTGATTGCTATCCACTCAATAAGAATGGCTAAAATAGACCAATAAAAAATGTGGAGAGTCACAGTCGCAAAGGTTTGTTTTTTAGGAAGTGTTTGCAGGAAAAGATAGGTGACTATCGGATATACACTAAAATCATGCATTAAATGTCTCCAAAATGTTTGCATTTTGCTAGGGGCAGGATAGTCCCATAATTCATAGTGGTGAACAAGTAAATCAGTTGCACAAGCTAAATACATGGCTAGTAAACAAGTGGGGGAAATTTCAGCAACCCTTTTTTTATCAGCAAACACAAAAAAGCATATCCATGAAACAACAAAAAAGCTGATAGAAAAAATCATTGCGTGCCCCCCTATACCTTTTCTCTAAACAACAACTGTTGACCTAAGATGATATTATTTTATCCTTATTGAGAGGAGATAATATGATTTGAGAAGTTATTCGTTCGATTAGATTCGACAAGGAGAGGAATGGAATTGACCAAGATTAAAGCGGAATACATCACACTTGCCGAAGCCTTCCAAGTATTTAAGCGTACCAATCCCTACTCTTTACCGATGGAAAGACGCAGGATAGCTGCCACTCTATAAGATTGGTGGAACGTCTGTGAGAATCAAAATGGATGATTTTCAAAAGCTGATTGAAAAAGACGAGTGAGGAAGTCCCAAGTAAAGGTATACAAAACATTTTATTGATGAGAATTTACTGAACGCTGAACGGGAGTCAATAGCGGAGATGGGATCGGCATTCGTCCCATAATTCGTTGTTCAGTGAAAGGGCAGAATAGCGGAAGAACTGCTCCTCATATTAGGAACAACCCATCAAAGAATATGTTGAAACACTGATTCGCCAAAAATTTAAACGTAGGAAGGATACAAGGAGAAGCCTATGAAGATTTTAGAAAAAATGGATTTAACAGCGGTAGGTATATGGTTCCCGATTTCGGTTGGTATTGCTTTGTTCTTGTTCATGTTATTCATGCCAAAAAGGTTAAGTTGGAGAGAAATATACCTAACTTTTGGTACAGTTGGATATGTTACATGGGTTATTGATTTGCCCTTCATGGCAGCATACTTTGACTTATTTGATGTAGGTGCCCCCAAAGTGCCTGGTATTGGTGATGTTATAACTTATGGCGTTATTCCTTCTCTTCTTGCTGTAATATTCCTCAATTATTTTAAGCATGAAAAGAAATGGCGGTATGTTGCTGGGTTTACCCTTCTATCCTTCTTATTTGAATGGGCACTTGTTCAAGTCGGGTATATGAATTTAAAGGGATGGGTGACGTGGTGGTCTATTCCTGTCTATTTTTTTGTTTATGGATTCTGGTTGCCTTGGCATCTCGGACTAATGCGAAAACTAAATGGGGTGGAAGATAAAAAATATAGGTTTGCGAATAAATTTGATTTGAATAGAATAATTCGTATCAAGGAAAAAGTGAAATGAATCAGATTACCCTTTGTATCACTATTGGGATCGATAGCTGGGGACGGGATCGGCATCCGTCCCTTACTTCGTTGTTCAATTAAAGGTCAGTAGAGTGCAGTAGTTCTTCCCATGATATCGATAAAATTAAATTCTAAAGAAAAGAATAATAATGAAAAGTTAATGAGGTATATCGAATGTACTGGTATCCAATTTTGATCCTTGTTTGTTATTCTGTTATTGGAATCTGGTTTTGTTCCAAATTAATTTTTTCCTGCAAAAACCGTATGGCAGACGTTTTGGTAACTGTATGGTGCATGATTTCTAAGTATGTAGGTTTAGAACGATAGATGGTTAGTTCTTCGCCATAATCTTTTTTTAAAGACAGTTCTAGGCTTTCAATCTCTTCTTCTTTTCCCATACATAGTACCTTGTTAGCTCCGTTATGTGAACCTTCTAATATACGGAATAATTCTTCATAATTACTGACTATGGGATTCGTTTTAGCAATGTCTTTCTCTTGCGTTGCCCAATCATCCATGTCTTCAACATACCACTCATCGTCTTTATAGAAACCAATATGTACATGCCTCATTTTAGCTTGTTGATAGATGTTTTTCATTTGATGCAGTGTCATGTTCTTATTTAAAATAGGTTGATATGAACCATCTTCAGTAACATCAATTACCAATGCCCCACTGTAACAAATGATAGGGGTTTTTAACTGTAACTCTTTGTGGAGAAACATAATCCCCTTGGGCATTCGTGCAGAAACCAAGATAACAGGAAAATCTTTAGGAAGGGTTTGAATGGCGTGTTTTGTTTCCAGAGAGACTTCGTGATTTGAATTGAGTAGGGTTCCATCTATGTCTAAACATATCATCTTAAAAGTCATGTAAACATCCCCTTAATCGGTCTATTATGTATATTACGTCCGAATGAAGATTTGATTCGAAACCGAAAGATGTAATGTGTCTGGGTAAAAAGACCTCTTTTTTTAAACTGAATTAAAGGAATATACTCCTATTGAAGTTTTTAGTCGAAAAAACTAGAATGATGGTGAAAAGAAAATATTGTAGGGATTGTGACTGGTTTTGAGCAGGCAAGACCTAAAATGCTTTAAGGGGAAAAGTGTACTTTTTTCTGTACACCTCCTTATGCATTTTAGGTCTTTTTTATTTGCAGATAAGAATTTATAAAATATCTAGAATTCTTTATCTGCATAAGTGCAACTAGGCTGCCGCGCAACTCACTTGAAATAAAGAACGTCAAGTGGAGTTTCTGCGCCAAGGCTTGGCGCCAGCCAAGTTTTCTTTACTATTTTTCCAATCACCGGTTGAGGCAATTTCCTGCAAACATTACAAGGAGGCTTTACAAATGATGAGTAAAACTAGCAAATCCAAGTTTAAAAGATTGGCGATCACTACAGTCTTGGCGGCCAACTGCCTTGCTGCCTTTCCGGCGCTTGCAGCGAATGTGGCTGATGATTACACCGCCATCTGGTCCCGTCAGCAAGCGGAAAAGGTGACTCTCACCAAAGAGACCACGGCTCCAATGGTTGATATGGACTTCAAGCTGGTTGCACCGGATCAGTGGGTTTGGGACACTTGGCCGCTTCAGAACAGAGATGGTTCCCTTACGATCGTTAATGGGTACAAAATTGCCTTCGCCTTGGTCGCTCCGCGCGCTCTTGGTTGGAATGACCGCCATACGGAAGCCAGAATCGGCATGTTCTATTCGAAAAACGGAAAAGATTGGACTTACGCCGGCATTCCATATAACTATGATAATGCATTAGGCCATATGCAGTGGGCCGGAACAGCGATGATGGATGAGAAGGGCAAAGTTCATTTGTTCTATACGGCAACCGGCGATAAAAGCAACTGGGATAATCACGAGTGGGTTAGAAGGGCTGAGCAGCGACTCGCTAAGACGACCTTCGACATCAAAGCGGATAAAAACGGCGTAAGATTGACCAACGAAGGTCCACACCAAATTATCCTTGAGGCGGACGGTAAACATTACGAAACGATTGACAGCTGGAATGGCAACATCATCACGGCATTCCGCGATCCGTTCTTCTTCCAGGATCCGAATACCGGGAAAGAGTACATCATTTTTGAAGGCCAAGCCGGCAGCGAAAGAAGCCACTTGAAACCGGAAAATATCGGCGATGAAGAATATCGCAAGACCCATAGTGTTCCAGAAGGTGCGCATTTGTACAACGGTAATATCGGGATCGCAGAAGTGCTTGATAAGGACGTCACCAAGCTGAAGCTCCTTCCGCCGCTTCTTGAATCCGTAGGTGCCAACCATCAGTTGGAGCGGCCGCACGTAGTCGTAAATGGCGATGACTATTACTTGTTCACGATCAGCCATACCTTTACCTATGCTCCTGGATTGACGGGTCCTGACGGCGTGTATGGTTTTGTAGGAAAGGGTCTGCGCAGCGAGTACAAGCCGATGAACGAAAGCGGTCTGGTTATCGGCAATCCAAAGGAAAATCCTTATCAAGCGTATTCTTGGATGGTGCTTCCGAACCAGCAGGTGATCAGCTTCATTAACGAACCGAAAGATGAAAACGGCCAAGTACAATTCGGCGGCACTTTCGCGGCAACGCTGAAAATATCCTTGGATGGCGATAAATCGGCCATTATCAAAGAGCAAAAAAATGGTGAAATTAAACCATTTGGTCCAAACCGCTAATAAATAATGAGAATCGAGAGGAGCAATAAAATGATCCGCAAAAACAAGAAAGCATGGTCCGCCCTTGCATTGGCAGCCAGCATTGTAGCTTCCGGCTTCACGTCGCTGCCGGTACAAGCCCAGGACGGGGATTACACCGTTCATTGGACACGCGAACAGGCTTCAAAAATTGAACTCAATCAAGATAATACCTTGCCTTACACCGACATCAGCAAACTGGAGAAATTGGCGCCTGGGTATCACATTTGGGATACGTGGCCGCTAAGTGACCGTGATGGGAACGTAGCTTCGATCAAAGGCTGGAAAGTGATTTTTGCGCTTTCCGCTCCGGACGACGTGCTGCCGGGCAAAGTTCACGACATTGCCACCATCCGTTACTTTTATTCGAAAAACGGCAAAGACTGGACCTTGGGCGGAGAATTGTTCCCAGCTGGATCCGCGTTAGGGTCCCGCCAGTGGGCAGGTTCGGCCATGACGGACAAGGGCAAGATTCATGCGTTCTATACCGCAACGGGACATAAGGGAGAAGAGCGCTTGACCTACGAGCAGCGTTTGGCCATGGCCACGGGTGATATCGTCGCCGACAACCAAGGGGTACGCTTCGTAAATTGGGGCGATCACCGCATTCTATTAGAGCCGGACGGAAAATACTATCAGACCGTAGAACAAGCTCGGCAGGGTGAAGGGGGAGGTTACGCCTTCCGTGATCCGATGTGGTTCAAAGACCCGAAAACGGGCAAAGAATATCTGCTGTTCGAAGGGAATTCCGGTGGCGCTGTTACCGAACGCAAGCTGAAGCCGGAATATGTCGGAAGCCCTGAATTCGCCGCGCAGCATCATGTGCCGGAAGGGGCCGCTCATGCTAACGGAAACATCGGCATCGCCGAAGTGGAAGGCGGAGATTTCTCGAAAATCAAGCTTCTCCCTCCTCTTCTGGAAGCGAATTTCGTAAACGAAGAACTGGAGCGTCCGCATATCGTGATGAAAGATAAAAAGTACTACCTGTTTACGGACAGCCACATCAACAAATACGCGGAGGGTTTGAACGGGCCGGAAGGCTTATATGGTTTCGTTTCCGACTCCCTGTTCGGCGGATATAAACCCTTGAACGGAAGCGGACTGGTTCTGGCCAATCCTTCGGAGAATCCATACCAAGCCTATTCTTGGCTGGTTCTCCCTAATTTGAATGTCGTCGGTTTCGCCCATTTCGGAGATCTGGGGAACTTGTCCATCGGTGACGTCGGAAACCAGACTCCGGAGTACCAGATGAGTCATTTTGGAGGCACCTTGGCGCCTACCGTGAAGCTTTCCATTAAAGGTGACCGGACTAAAGTGCAAAACGAACTGGAACCAGGAACGATTAAACAGTAAATAGACATGGTCAATCGGCAGGGGCTGATTGACCATGCCCTTTTCCGAAAGATAGGAGACTGAAACGATGATAAAATGGAAAACAGCCTTAAAATGCCTTTCGGCAGCCGTTATCGGACTTTCTGCGATGGTCACGGTCAGTTCAGGCGTTTCCGCGAAAGAAACGTCAACCGTATTTAACTGGTCCCGCGAAGCCGTAAGTCAAATCACTATGAATGAAAGCAATACGGCGCCTCTCATTCATATCGAAGAGCTTGAAGAATTAACGCCGGAGTACCATATTTGGGATACCTGGCCGCTGCAGGACCGCAACGGGCATCCCGCGGTTGTCAACGGGCATAAAATCATATTTGCGCTCACGGTGCCGAGTGATGTCACGCCGGGGAAGCGACACGATACGGCCGAAATCCGATATTTTCATTCTAAAGACGGAAAGAGCTGGAAGCTCGGCGGGCTTTTATTTAACGATGGCCAAGGGTTAGGCTCCAGGCAATGGGCAGGTTCAGCAATTGTGGATAAAGATGGGAAATTTCATATCTTCTACACGGCGACAGGTCGAAAAAATGAAACTCGCCTGACTTATGAACAGCGTTTAGCTACAGCAAAGGCAGATATCGTGACTACTAACTCTTCTGTTACTTTTACCAATTGGTCTGATCATAAAATTATCCTTGAGCCAGATGGCAAATACTATCAA
>JBEQAI010000127.1:0-8618 GCA_041640415.1 Ammoniphilus sp.
GTGTCCACAGCAGCCAAAAAGAAGCTTACCGTTATAAAAGAAAAACTTGCTTAAATACAAAAAAAATCTCTTACGATCCACGGAACAAGGGAATCGTAAGAGATTTTTTTATTTATCGGATTCGATAAGCCTCTTCCAAAGCGGGCTTGGTCTCTTTAAATTCGACACCTTCAACCTTGACGTTAACCTCGATCACCCTAAGACCTGTCATCGTCTCCACGGTATCCTTCACAACATATTGAAGCTTTTTACATACCTCATCAATTTTGACTCCGTAATGTAAAATTACTCTCAAATCAATGGCTGCTTCCACCTCGCCTACTTCTACATGTACCCCTTTATGGACGTTCCTCCCACTGACTCTGCGGGCTAAACCCTCCACGATCCCCCCCGACATGCTAGCGACGCCGTCGGTTTCAGCTGCAGCAATAGCTGCGATTACGGCCACAACATCATCTGCAATTTTAACGATACCCTTTTCCTTCATGTCAGCCAAAATTAACCCCTCCTCCTTACTCCCTATTCTATTCCGCTGCCTGGGCTCACGGAACATGATCGAAAAAGAATTTTATATGTATGTAGTTCTCTATGGAAAAAAGAAATCCTTTAACAATTCTGTTAATTTTGTTTGAATTTTAAAAATCAGCGATTGCGGTTATAATTCTCCGCCGCCTTGATAAAAATCTCTTCATCATCAACCATACTGCAGGTGGCACATTGAACCTTATAAGCCGGTCCCATATAAGGCGAATGAAATGGATCATCAATCTGCTCTTGATACACCTGTATCACATCCCCAGTTTGCGGATCCATTTTAACCGATTGTGAAACCTGCTGAATAATATTGTATCGAGATCGATTGGTCTTACAATTGGGACAAAAGTAGGGATAGCTCAATTTCGCTCCTCCTAACCGATGTTTTTACTCTTATCTTTTCCAACTTTCACTTCTTTTACCACATCCACATATGCTATAAGGAACTTAAATAAACACCTGCCACTTTTTTTCTGTAACTTGAAATACCTTCAGCAAACTTGGGGAGATCCATCCCCTTTTTTTTATGCCAAAAAATAATAGTCCCTTCAATAGGGACTATTCCTTTGCCTCTGCATTCTCTCGGTGCAGTTCATTGACTTCATTTAGTTTTCTCTCAAGCTCCATGAGAATTCGTTTCCCTGTATCTTCTTGAATCAGCTTTAACCGAACAGCAAAGTCAATCTCACGAGATAAACCAAACACTTGTGTATCTAATACTTCTTCATAGAGAGGACATTGAGGCATTGAAAAATTTTTCATCTGCACTTCAATCAGCTTTAAGATTTTTTCAGCATCGGACTGCAGCATCTGGATCGCTTTCTGCTGAATCTCAATTGCAGTAACGGTTGGCAATCGAATTCCCTCCTTATCCTTCATTTTACCTAAATAATAGTGTATCATAATCTAATTGATTAGAGAGCTAAAAAAAATTTTGCAATGTGCTAGAAATTATTTCCAAGCACTGGCGAACTGGAGGTCAATAATGTTATGTCAGACGTCATCTTAGTCAAGGGAAAAGTAAAGCATGCGATTACCCTCGATCCAGGGGTTTGGATCTTTGATGATCGGAAAAAACATCTGGAAGAATTCTTTAAACAAGATCAATTAGAGGACGAATCCTTAGCCTACCAGCGTAAGATGGGAGAGCTATGGGACAAGGAACTGCGTGAAGGCGCAACCCCTGCCAGCGAGAACAAGCCCATGTTTATAGAAAAAAAAGACATCTCTGGGGATTGGGGGATGCTATTCGAGCCCTTCCTTAACAACGCAACGCCATTAGACGATGCTACCCACGTGATTTGCCACCTACTATCCGGCGATTCCATTGAGCTCCCATTAGAAAAAGCAAAACAAAGCATCCTTTGCTTTGCTTTAGATGGAAAGCCCATCCGCGAAGAAGGACCCGTACATCTTCTTTTTCCAGACGGGAGCAACCGAGATGAACCGATTCGAGGCATTGAGATCTTTGAGGTAAAATAGCATTATCCGAGTAATAGAAAAAACCCAGATGTCCTCATCTGGGTAAAATAACTCTCAACCAATTGGTATCCCAAATTGGTTCATAACCAAGCATATAACAAATTATGACACAATACAATCATCTTTTACAATTTTATTAAACGATTTTGTAGCGAATTCGGTCTTCTTCTAATAACTGAAGAAATTTAGCTTCTTCTAGAGACGTGAAGAAGGCTGAAATTCTGCGCGCAAAATAAACTTCCACTTTTTTCTCCCCAAGAGCCCAAAACGAATAAGCAGATAACTCCTCAAGATCCTGAATCCTCTTAAAGTAGTGCAATGCCTGTTCCGTAATGTGAGCACGAAAGCTTCGACTTAGGATAACATTTCCCTTTCGGTTCTCCCTAATATTATCCTTCGTAGCACCCAATCGCTGTAAAAGTTCAGTAGATCGTTGAATTCCCAGTTGTTTGGCCAGCAAAACATCGACATATTCCACCTCTAAGGTCGTTAACTCAGATTCAACAGTGAGTAGCATTTGTCGAAACAAACGAGTAACAATCTGGTTTGCTGGTGAAAGCGTATGGTCTTCAAACAAGAACTCAAACTCTATTTTTGATTCATCTTGTTTCCTTCTTAGATACAGGTGATGCATGGATGAACTCCTTTATTAGCGTTTCTTGATCTCCGTCAAGGTCGCATGATCCATTTTTTGAACTAGGGTGAGAAGAAGCTTTTTCGCGGCTTCATAATCTTGCTTATGTATGATCGCTGCGTGACTGTGGATGTATCGTGCCGGGATTCCAATAACTAAAGAAGGAACTCCATTTCCCGTGGTATGAACCCGTCCAGCGTCCGTGCCCCCTGCAGAAACGAAAAACTGATACTTGATATCTTGAGCTTCACAAAGGTCAATCACATAGTCGCGCAGGCCCGGCAACGTCACCATGGTACGGTCGAGTATACGCATGAGAAGCCCTCCCCCGAGCTTTCCCATTCCATCTTCAACGCCAGGGATATCCCCTGCAGGGCTCGCATCCAAGGCAATGAACAAATCGGGCTCAATCATTTGTGCAGACGTCGCTGCTCCTCTTAACCCCACTTCTTCTTGGACCGTTGCTCCAGAATAAATCACATTGGGATGGGTCACATCCTGGAGCTCTTTCATTAATTCAACACTAAGGGCACACCCGTAACGGTTATCCCATGCCTTAGCCATGAGTTTTTGTTCGCTCATGATAGTGAACGGGCAAACAGGAACGATTGGTTGACCCGGCTTGATCCCCATTTTTTGCGCTTCGGCAAGATCATCTGCCCCGACATCGATAAACATGTTTTTAATCGGGGTTGGTTTGTTCCTCGCCTCATCACTCAAAACATGAGGAGGAATGGAGCTGACCACCCCAATAATAGGACCTTGCTCGGTAATAATCTCCACTCTTTGTGCCAGCAGGACCTGGCTCCACCATCCTCCAAGCGGCTGAAACTGAATAAATCCCTTCTCGGTGATCCGGGTAACCATAAACCCTACTTCATCCATATGGCCTGCGACCATAATCTTTGGCCCTTCCGGGTCACCTACCTTCTTGCCAAAAATACTTCCTAGGTTATCTTGTATGACTTCTTCTGAATAGGGAGTCAGATATTCCTTCATGATCTCCCTTACTGGTCCTTCAAAGCCCGGTACGCCTGGGGCTTCCGTTAACGTCTTAAAAAGAGACATCTGCCAACTCATCTATTCTAATCTCCTTTGGCGTTTATTTGCTTTTTTACTAGTATCCCATTCATTTCCTGCAATTTCAATCTTGCCAAAGTGTTCGACAATCACAATTCCCATTAAAATGACGACTACACCTAACCACTGCCAGAAGGAGACGGCCTCATGTAAGATGAGGTAGGAAAGAAACACCGCCATCGGCAATTCGATTGAGCTTAATATGGTGGCGACTCCTGAACCGATTTGAGGAACCCCATAGGTAAAAAGAAGATTAGGCAGTACAATCCCGAAAAAGGCTAAGAGAAGTCCCCATAACCATAGTCCTTCTATCAGACTCCCATCCACCAGGAATTGGGGAGGGAAAACCATGAATACGATGAGCATGGAACCGACTCCCATCAACAAGCTCCTCATCCAGGGACTGACTTCCGTTGCTAATCGACCGCTGGCAAAGATAAACCCTGCGTACGAAAAGGCGGCAAGTAAGCCCAACACCATCCCATGCCAAGGAAGCAAACGAAATTCAGCTTGAAGGACATTACCCGCTAAAACCGTTCCTAGCGATATAAAGGCTAGTGCCCACTGCTTGGGTCGTGAAGGCAACCTTTTCTCTAGAATCGCTTCCATCAGGACCCCGACCCAAGTAAATTGAAACAAAAGAACAACCGCAATGGAGGCGGGGATGAGCTGAAGGGCACTGTAATAGAATATGCCCGTTAACCCGACAAACATGCCGGCAGTGGTTAAATAAATCCCACTCTTCCAGGAGACTTTTTCCATTCTCCTTGTAACGAGAACGAGAAAGACGAGGAGCATCACCCCAAAAAACATCTGGCTCCCGGTCACACCCGCAGGACTAAACCCTTGGCTATATGCCGTTTTAACCATAGTTGAGAGAATCCCATAGCAGGAAGCTCCTCCTAATACAAAAACAATGGATTTCCAATAACTCAAGTGATCACCTCTCCCCCTACAATAAAAGATACCTGTCCGTTTAGTAAAGTCCTCTATGCACATCCTATAGGCAAAGGAGGCGAAAGAAACATGGCAAAACGCAATCGCTTGCTCGTACCTGAGGCCCAGCAGGGACTGCAGCGCTTAAAACAGGATGTGATGAAAAAAGAAGGCTATCAAGCTGCCACGCCGGATGACGTAAAATTCGAAGTGGCTAAGGAACTCGGAGTTCCTCTGCGAAAGGGGTATAACGGGCATCTTGAATCCAAGGACGCCGGAAGTATCGGCGGCAAAATTGGAGGCAGCATGGTAAAGGAAATGATCCGAATGGCGCAGGAAAAAATGAATAATCCATTGAACTAAAAACTTGAAAAAAGGGTTCTGACCCTGAAGAGTCAGAACCCTTTTTAGTTAGCGACTGTTAAGATAAGCTTGAATGAGCTTAAAGGTATTTTCGAGCGCCTGTTTATGTGTGCGTTCATGAGAGTGAGAGGCATCAATGCCGGGCCCAATTAGGCCGTGAACGATATCATAACCTGCGCGCAAGGCTGCACTTGCATCGGATCCATAGTAAGGATAGATATCCACTTTATAATATATCCCCGCCTCTTTAGCTAACTCCACCAACCTCTGACGAAATTCCTTATGGTAAGGGCCTGAGCTATCTTTAGCACAAATCGATACACAATACTCGTCTGTTGCCTGTCCGTCCCCAATCGCTCCCATATCTACAGCCAGATATTCCTTTACTTCTTTAGGGATATTGGAATTACCGCCATATCCTATCTCTTCATTATTGCTAATCAAGAAATGAGTCGTGTAAGGCAGAATTTTTCCCTGTTCCACCGTTTCTTTCATGATGCCGAGAAGAATGGCCACACTTGCCTTGTCATCTAGATGTCTGGATTTAATAAATCCGCTTTCCGTCACCTGTACCCGTGGATCAAAGCTGACAAAATCCCCAACTTCAATCCCTAGACCTCTCGTATTGTCTGCAGACCTCGTGACCTCGTCTAGTCGAACAATCATGTTTTCTTCGGTTCTTGGCAGCTTCTCCATTTCTCGATACACATGAACCGAAGGCTGTCTAGTCAAAATGGTGCCTGAATAGACTTTGCCTTGCGCGGTTTCAATCCAGCAATATTCCCCTTCCACCGAGTGCCAGCGGAAGCCCCCGATATTTGTTAGACGAAGCGTTCCATTCGGGTGAATTTCTTTTACCATCGCTCCTAATGTATCCACGTGAGCAGTCAGCATACGCTGAGGTGCCGTTTGTTCTCCCAGGATAGTAGCAATAAGTCCCCCTTTATGATTAAGCGTATAGCTAATCCCCAGCCGCTGGAGCTCTTGCTCCACATATTGAATGACTTTTTCTGTACTGCCGGATGGGCTAGGTATGTTCAATAGGGCTACGAGTTGCTCCACAATATAGTCCAATGTCTTCACTTTGGTGCCATCTCCCTTTCTGTCATGTGAAAAAGAAGCCAAAACATCTGGCTTCTCTTCGCTTAAAGATCTTATTTGAATACGGGCTCTTGAAACTCCGCTAGCTTTTCAAGTGAGCTCTTGTCCACATCGGCATGCAGGCTGTTTCCATGGGAATCCATCGTGACGATAGCGGTAAATCCATTTACTCTTAGGTGCCACATAGCTTCTGGAATTCCGAACTCCATAAAGTCTACACCTTCAACTTTTTCAATACACTGGGCGTAGTATTGTGCAGCTCCGCCAATGGCATTTAGGTAAACGCCACCGTGCTCTTGTAGTCCAGCCAAGGTCTTAGGGCCCATTCCACCCTTTCCGATGACCGCACGAATGCCAAACTTCTTAATTATGTCTGCCTGGTAAGGCTCCTCACGAATGCTGGTAGTCGGACCAGCTGCTTTCACATGCCACTCGCCTGCATCATCCTTTAACATAACCGGGCCACAGTGATAAATGATGCCGCCATTTAGGTCTACTGGGCAATCATGGTTCATTAGGTGGCTGTGCAGGGCATCGCGTCCTGTGTGCATCAATCCGTTAATGACGACAACATCTCCAACCTTCAAGGAACGAATCTTCTCTTCTGTGATCGGAGCTTCAAGGACTACGACTTCCTTGCCCTCTTGTTGCTCTTCACTTTGGTTAGAATCTGTCACTTGAACCTCTCCGTCTTTATACAGCCACCCCTGGATTTCTCCAGTCTCAGGAGACAGGCTGACCCCTTGACGACGGAAAGCCCAACAGTTGTACGCTACAGACACAAAGAAGCTCGCAGGAAGTCGGTTCATCACACCAATTTTACAGCCAAGCAAGGTGGCTTGTCCGCCGAAGCCCATGGTTCCAATACCGAGCTGGTTAGCTGCTTCCATGATGTAATCTTCTATCTGCGCTAGGGTTTCATTTGAATTCACATCATCTACTTTACGGAATAATTGTTCTTTAGCTAACGCATAGCCAGAGGTTCGGTCTCCACCAATTCCCACTCCAATGAATCCGGCTGAACAGCCTTGGCCTTGTGCCTGATAAACACTATGAAGGATACATTTACGAATCCCATCTAGATTTCGGCCTGCTTTTCCTAGACCTTCGAGTTCACAGGGAAGGCTATACTGAATGTTTTTATTTTCACAGCCGCCACCCTTAAGGATGAGCTTCACTTCAATTTCATCTTTTTCCCATTGCTCAAAATGGAACACAGGCGTTCCTGGACCAAGGTTGTCGCCAGTATTTTCTCCGGTTAAGGAATCCACTGAATTCGGGCGCAATTTCCCGTTTTTCGTGGCAAGAGCAATCGCTTCCTTAATCATTTGTTTCATCTCTACTTGATTGGTACCCGCTGGTGTCTTGATCTCAAAGGTAGGCATTCCTGTATCTTGACAGATCGGAGACTGGTTCACTTCCGCACTTTGGATATTTCCAGTAATGGTTGCCAAAGAAAGAGCGGCTCTTGTACCTTCATCCTCCATCTGCTTCGCCTTTAGAATAGCGCGGCGCACATCTGGTGGCAGGTTAGTCGATGTTTCTACAATTAGCTGATAAATACTGTCTTTTAAATGTTTCAACTCCTCAACCCCTATCATTTTATTTTATATCGTTAGTGATTTAATTCCTTTATTATTATATCTCAAACACTCCAAATGGAACAGTATTCACATACTAATCAGAACAAGCTGTATACGATTATGTTATACTAATGGAGCATATCAAATAGAAAGAGGTCTAACATGAATGCCATGGAGCTAACCCCCCTCTCGTTTACTATGGGTTTTCTTGCTGTTCTGATCATAGCCACCTTGCGCTTTTACTATCCATTCCGATACCAATACTTGTGTTTGCTCTTTAGGGGATCTCCTCATGCAGTTAGGCGCCTTTTACAACGCTCCTATCGAAAAAATCGCTCGGTTGTTGGCCTGCTTGACCGAGCTACTAAGGAAATACTGGAAGGCCATTATGATGAAGCAGAAAAATTTGTTTTAAAGGGTATTAAACAGATTTTGCAAGTTCGCGGACTTCGCAACCAGCTCATCCGCACTTTTTTATTTAGTCATCTTTCATGGATTCTTTACTATCGCGGACAATATCAGGAATCTTTGGAAATCTCTATCCGATTATACGAGCGAGTGCCTTCTACACCAAACATATTAGCTTTAATATCATGCAATCTGGCAAGAGTCGGCGAAATCGGTCGAGCAATCGAGGTTGCAGCTAAGCTTAACCAATTGAAACGAGTTAACCCAATCATCTTGCTTTCTTGTGAAGCAGAAATTGAGGCAGCAAAAGGAAATGTTTCAAAAGCCATTCAACTGCTTGACCAAGCTAAGCTTCGAAAGAGAAGTCAATTTTCAATCTACTTTATTAATCATGAGATCGAGAAGCGGATCGGGCAACTAAACAAAACGGCATAAAAAAAACTCCAATCGGTAAGTCAAATTAGTGAACTATATTTCTATCCTATTCGGCAAAAAAA
>JBEQAI010000128.1:0-8603 GCA_041640415.1 Ammoniphilus sp.
GATAGAGGAATTGAATCGAGGGATTCAAGCGATCAAGAAGAATGGCACATACGAAAAAATCCAAGCCAAGTGGTTTGGTGAATATATCCTTCCCTACGATTCGAAGCGTTTTCAACAGCTGTTTAAGGTGCTGCAATACCTGCTGGTCCTTATTCTCATCTTTGCAGCCCTGGTCTTATGGTGGAACTATGTTCTCAAAAAAGAAGTGAGACGAAGAACCTTAGTGATTTTGGAGATGAACGAAAAGCTTGAAAAAAATATGAAGGAGCTTGAGGCCAATAACCGGTATAAGCAGCAGATTCTCGATAGTGCATACAGTTCTTTTGTCACTCTGGATGATCAAGGACGAATTCTGTTATATAACCAAAATGCCAAGATGGCCTTGTCCTGGGCAGATTCGGTTAGAGGAATGAAAATTACGGAAACGAAAGTGATTGAGTTTATTCCTGCTCATCAAATTGAATCGGTCCTGCAAGAAGCCCATGAATATATTCTTAAAGAGACCAACTGGCAAACCAACGAGCTTCGTACCGTTAGTTACAATATCTTGCCTATCACCATCGAAGCGGGGAGAGTGACCGGTGCTGTCATTAGCTTCATCGATATGACAGAGCGCAAGCATATGCAAGAAAAAATGCAGCGCGAGGATCGATTGCGATCGCTCGGCCAATTGGTATCGGGTATTGCCCATGAGATCCGAAACCCCTTAATGTCAATTTTGACGTACACACAGTTACTCCCTAGAAAATATGATTCTCCTGCGTTTAGGAACGCCTTTATCCAAGAAGTCCCTGCTGAGATTCAACGATTAAATCATGTCGTAAATGATCTGGTGGATTTTGCCCGACCCAAGAAAGCACATCCCGTCACCTTTCCTGTACGGGGAGTAATGGACTCATTAGCTTTTTTATTCCAGCCCAAAGCAAAGGACAAGGGCGTTCTTCTTTATATGGAGGATCCGAGTGAGACCACCTTTTATGCTGATCCAGGACAGATTAAGCAGGTCTTAATTAATCTGGTTATGAATGCATTGGATGCCACTCCTCCAGGCAAAATTATTACCTGTCGAGCATTCTCAGAGGAAGGTATCACGACAATTGAAGTGGAAGATCAAGGACAAGGCATAGCGAGTACAGAGTTAGAACGTGTGTTAGAACCTTTTTATACTAGCAAGCCTGAAGGAATGGGTTTAGGTCTGTCTATCAGCTACCAGCTGGTTCAAGAGAATCAAGGCACCTTGGAAATATACAGTCGTGAAAATATAGGGACAACGGTCGTTCTCACGTTGATGGCAAAGGAGGGTGAGCAGAATGAAGCGAGTGATGGTCATTGATGATGAAAAGAATATCTGTCAATCGTTAGCGTTTGCTTTAGAAGACGACTATCAAACCTATACCTTTATGGATCCGGAAGAGGCTTTACTCGTACTGGAGCAAACGAGGATTGATGTGGTTTTGCTAGATTTAAGACTGGGAAGTCATGACGGCATTGACATTTTAAAAGAAATCAAACGGATATCCCCAAGAACGGTAGTCATCATCATGACGGCGTATGGTTCTATGGCTAGTTCACTCGATGCCCTAAAAGAAGGTGCTTTTTATTATGTAACCAAGCCTGTGCAAATCGATGAGCTCCACCTCCTGCTTCAAAAAGCATTGGAATTTCATGGTTTGCAAGGTCAAGTCGAGTGGCTTCATGAGGAGCTTCATAAAGGGTTTGGAAAAGTAGGTATTATCGGGAAAAGCCAAAAAATGACCGAGATTTTCGAGTTAATTGAACGGATCAAGGATGTCGATTCCCATGTCATGATTACCGGGGAAAGCGGTACAGGAAAAGAGGTTGTAGCCCGGGCAATTCATATGCAAGGAAATCGGAGCAAGGACCGTTTTGTGGCTATCAATTGTGCTGCGATTCCTACTTCGTTGCTCGAATCAGAACTTTTTGGTTATGAGAAAGGAGCTTTTACAGGGGCGAATCAGCGAAAGCCAGGTTGGTTTGAATTGGCGGACGGGGGAACGATCTTTCTTGACGAAGTGGGAGAGATGGAGCCCCTCTTGCAAAGCAAGCTGTTGCGAGTCATTCAGGAAAAGCGGTTTACACCGGTTGGGGCGACTATGGAAATATCATCCAACATTAGAATTATCACGGCGACGAACCGCGATCTTCGCAAAGAAGTGTCAGAAAAGCGATTCCGTGAAGATCTTTATTTTCGACTGAAGGTCATTCCTCTTGCATTACCTAGCTTGAAGGAACGAAAAGAAGATATTCCGCTTTTGGTACATCATTTTTTGCAATCAATTGGGGAACGAGTAGGCCGATCTCAAATCGGGATATCGCACGAGGCTCTTGAATTATTAGTGCGCTACGATTACCCAGGGAATGTTCGTGAGTTGCAAAACATTATGGAACGCGCAATTGTCTTGGCGAGAGGACCTCGTATTCAAGTCGAGGATCTTTCGTTTGAAGCTGGCATGGCTAGTTCCACACCGCCTATGGAACGTCGTCTAATCCCTGTGTACGTCGGAGAAACACTAGAAGAAGTAGAGAAAAAGCTGATTTTAGCCAATCTCCATGCCATGGGCGGAAACCGCAGAAAGGCAGCTGTGAGTTTAGCCATGGGGGAGAGGACGCTGAGGGAAAAGATTAAAAAGTATCAACTAGAAGTATAAAAAAGCGGCCATTTCTGCATACCGGCAGAATTGGCCGCTTTTATTTTAGCAAAATCATCTGTTTTTCTGCCCCTTATAAGGATCTTGCGATTGGCATGGCTTTTGCAAATAGATAAAAGTAAGACCAAATAGGGGGTAGATAAAAATGAAAAAAATCGTATTTAGTATTTTCTCTTTGATGCTTGCAGCAAGCCTAATGGTAGGGTGTGGCAGTACGAGCACACCAGCGACCAGTTCTCCATCACCAGCTCCGACTGCACCGGTGGAAGAGATTAAAGATGATGTGCTCAAAAAAATAGAAACCACAAAAAGCCTAGTGGTAGGGACGGATGCGACTTTTGCCCCTTTTGAATTTAAGAATAGTCAAAAGGAATATGACGGCTTCGACATTGACTTAGTTCGAGCGGTAGCTGCACAGCTAGGTGCGGATAAGGTTGAGTTTGTCGATACCGAATTTAAGGGTCTTATTCCAGGCCTTCAGGGAAAGAAATTCGATATGATTGTTTCTGCTATGTATATCACGGATGAGCGAAAGAAAACCATTGATTTCTCCGATTCTTACTATCCAGGTGGATTATCGATCATGGTAGCCAGGGATAATGACGAAATCAAGAGCATCGACGATCTAAAAGGCAAGAAGGTATCCGTACAAATCGGAACCAAGTCTGCTAAATTCCTAAAAGAAGAGCATCCGGATATTAAGCTAGTAGAAGTAGAAAAGAATGTAGAAATGTTTCTAGAGCTAGAGAGCAAGCGTGTAGATGCGGTGGTTACAGGCCGTCCTGCTGCTAAGGTTTATGCGAAAGAACATCCGACGGTGAAAGTTCTGGATCAAGAGTTAACGGAAGAGCATTACGGATATGGTGTTCGCAAGGAGAATGAAGAGTTTACGAAAGCCATCAACGCAGCCTTGAAAAAAGTAAAAGAAAACGGAACGTATGAAGAAATTGTAAAAAAGTGGTTTGGTGAATAAACACGTGCGTGCGGGGGGAGGGATATCCTCCTCCTCCTTCGACTATAGAGAGAAGAGGTGAAAGGAAATGGAACTGAATTTTTTGGTGTTATTTGAGGATGGGAATTTTCCTTATCTATTAAAAGGGTTATGGATTACGGTCAAAATGACGCTCCTCTCCTTATTATTAAGCTGTTTGATTGGCTTGTTTATTGGACTTGGCCGGATGTCTAAATTAAATTGGCTTTCCGGGCTGTGCGGGCTTTATTTAGCTTGGTTCAGGGGCACCCCACTGTTGGTTCAGCTTATGATTTTATACTATGGTTTAGCGATCGGCTTACAGATTGATTTAAGTGCATCGATGGCCGGTGTACTGGGGTTAGGGATGTACAGCGGAGCTTATGTATCCGAAATTGTACGAGGAGCCATTCAATCCATCGACCGAGGGCAAATGGAGGCCGGCAGATCTTTAGGTCTTAGTCATTGGCAAACGATGTTTAAAGTTATCCTGCCCCAAGCGGTTCGTCGAATGCTGCCTACGCTAGGCAATGAATTTATTGCTTTGACCAAAAATTCCTCCCTGCTGTCCGTTATCACGGTAGAAGAGCTGATGCGTGCCGGAAACTTAATCGTAGCAGATAACTTTAAATACTTTGAGATCTACCTAGGCATTGCTGCTCTCTACTTTGTTGTCAATTACTCAATCTCTCTGGGCATTCGAGTTCTTGAAAGAAAAATGGCGGTGGAAGGGGTGCGCGTATGATTCAGATCGAGCAAATTGATAAGTACTATGGCGACCATCATGTATTAAAAGGAGTCTCACTCCATGTTGAAGCGGGTGAAGTCGTGGTCATCATCGGCCCGAGTGGTTCAGGAAAAAGCACCCTTCTTCGCTGCATTAACTATTTAGAGGAAATCCAAGAAGGGACCATTCAAATCGAAGGTAAACCGATTGGCCTCCTTCACCAAGCCGGAAAATCGGTTCCTATGCCGCAAAAAGATCTGAATGTCATGAGATCTGAGGTGGGCATGGTCTTTCAGAATTTCAACTTGTTCCCGCACATGAACGTGATCGAGAATGTGACTATGGCCCCTTTAACCTTAAGGAAAATGGGCAAACCGGATGCCTTAGCTTTTGCTAAAGAGCTCCTGAAAAAGGTGGGCCTTGAGGAGAAAGCGATGGCGTACCCGGATAATCTATCAGGAGGCCAAAAACAACGGGTTGCGATCGCTCGTGCGCTTGCCATGAAACCGAAAATCATGCTGTTTGACGAGCCTACGTCGGCGCTAGATCCGGAGTTGGTTGGAGAAGTTTTAGCTGTCATGAAGCAACTAGCAAAAGATGGCATGACCATGGTGGTCGTTACCCACGAAATGGACTTTGCACGTGAAGTGGCTGATCGAGTTGTGGTGATGGACGGCGGATGCCTTATTGAAGAAGGAAAGCCAGAACTGATATTTAGCACCCCTCTACAGCCGCGAACGAAAGAATTTTTACGAAAAGTACTAACTAAAGAAGAATAGGGGAGTCCCATGTCTAATCCATCTTATCTTGTACAGCCACCCATTCAGTATCGAAGCGGAAAATCAGATCCTTATACTCAGCCTTTAAGCGAATGGATTCAGCAGGAGCAAGGGGTAGCCGATCTTTCTATTATTGGTGTGCCTCTATCGAAGAGCTCGATCAGCTTCTCAGGGGCGCACTCTCATCCTGAGTTTTTTCGCAAGCTTCTATCCTCTTTTCAAACCTATAATTGGGATGAAGATATCGACTTGTCCAGTCTTCGTGCAGCGGACTTCGGGGATGTGGCGATGCATGTTACCGATATTATTCAATGTCATCGTCATATTGCGGGAGCAGCCGAGTATCTATGGCGAGAGTATCCCTCTACCACGGGTGTATTCATAGGTGGAGATCATTCCATAACCTATCCTATTATCGCAGGACTTGCGCGCGCTACGTCCAAACGCATTGGACTCATCCACTTTGATGCCCACCTAGATGTCAGAGACACGAGGTATGGAGGACCTTCCAATGGAACTCCTATGCGAAGCTTACTAGAAGAGGGTATTCTTCGAGGGGAGGATATGGTTACGATTGGTCTGCGCAGCTTTGCCAACTCTAAGGCTTACCGTGAATATGCAGAGAAAAAAGGGATGACCCTTTTTTCCGCAGCGGAAGTCAAGAGAAAAGGCATGCAGCACATCGTCGAATGGGCCAAAAGCTATTTGGAAGACCAAGTCGATCTGGTTTATGTCACCTATGATATAGATGTCTTGGATCAAAGCTATGTCCCAGGCGTTCCGGCCATCGGACCGGGAGGCTTGCAGCCTGATGAACTATTCTGGTCCGCTAAAGAACTTGGGCGGTGGTCCAAAGTGGTTGGCATGGACATGGTCTGCGTGGATCCTACTCGGGATGTTAGAGACATGAGCTCGAGAGTGGCGTTACATGTATTTTTACAGTTTGCTACAGGTAAAGCGATCAAATCTAACTTTAGCTCAGTATAGTAAAAATTCCCGGAACTCCGAAAACAAGGCTTATTTCCCGTTCATTCAGAACAGCTAAAACTTTCCTATGAGGGGGTTGGCATGAAAGGGCTCGTTACGCATGTCCAATATCAGGGGAAGGAATTGTGTTGAATATTGGCAAGTTCATGTAAATGAGTCCAAACGTTTTGAAATCGGGAATGACATGGTTGTATCTTACTTTTTTACACATCCTTAACACATAGCATAAAAGCTTCTACAAATAATATCATTAGCTTTACTTTGCCTAGATGGGAGTGCTAATGATGAAAAAGTTTTGGCGTGCTTCTGCAGTATGCATCCTGTTAATCAGCACGGTTGGCTGTGGCATGTTTAATCGTCCTGAAAATAATACCAATATACGGAACTACCAAGCAGAACAAGCACCGCAAAAATGGACGATTCCGGATCCTGCGGGAATCAATCCCAATACAGGTGGGAAAGAAAGCGGACTTTCCGAGGAATATCACGGTCATCTCCAGCAGCGGCCGCTGGCACCAAGTGCTGAGATCAAATCGGATGATCAATTTGATAGCCTAGCTGCCAAAAAAAATAATATTTCGGTTCAACTGTTGGGAATCAATGATCTTCATGGACAATTGAATGTAACCAGGAGAGTCAACGGTAAGCCAGTGGGTCGGGGGGATTATTTAGCCGCTTATTTAAAACAGCGGGAAGCCAAAAATAAAAATACATTACTGGTCCATGTTGGAGATATGATTGGAGCAAGTCCCCCCGTATCCTCCCTCCTGCAGGATGAACCCACATTTGAAATCCTGAACCAATTAGGGGTGGATATCGGAACCGTTGGGAATCATGAGTTTGATCAGGGACCAAGGGAACTCCTCCGGTTGATCAATGGAGGAACGCATCCAAAAACAGGTTACTTTGCCGGATCTAAATTTCCATGGGTTCTGGCTAATGTCCATGAATCCAAAACAGGACGATCCCTTCCTCCTTATAAAATCATCAATGTAGGGGGAGTCCCTATCGGGTTTATAGGAGTATGCTTGTCCGATACCCCGAGAATTGTAGTGCCGAAAGCGGTAGCGGGACTAAAGTTTACCGATGAAGTGGCAGCCATCAACCGTTCGGTGGCGAAATTAAAACAGCAAGGAGTACGAGCGATTGTTGTCTTGGCACATAACCCCGGTAATTCAAATTTCAATGGCCAGAATGCAACAGGAGAATTGGTAAGCATAGCCAAGCGTGTGGATGATGAAGTCGACGTCATTTTCGGCGGGCATAATCATGCTTACATGAATACGGTTGTGAATAACAAGTTACTTGTTCAAGCATATTCCTTTGGAACAGCTTTTTCAGATGTCGATCTGTTAATTGATCCGGCAACAAAAGACATCGTATCGAAAAAAGCAGAAATTGTGACAACGTATCATGAGGGAATCAGACCGGATCCGACAATCCGAGCCATGATTAGCAAGTATGAAGCGAAAGTGGCCTCTTTGGTTAACCGGGTCGTCGGACAAACCACCACCAACATTACTGCTAGACAGAATGAAGAAGGGGAATCTGCCTTAGGGAATTTGATTGCGGATGCGCAAAGGGATGCCATGAAAACGGATTTTGCTTTCATGAATCCCGGAGGGATTCGGGCGAATATTGAACGGGGAACTATTAATTGGGGGGAGCTGGCTACTGTACAGCCGTTTAATAACGAACTGGTCAAAATGAGTATGACTGGAAGGCAAATCTATGATCTGCTCAATCAACAGTTTAGAAGTACAGGATCCATTATGCTGCAGGTTTCCGGGTTGAATTACATTTGGGATGCAAGTCGGCCGATTGGACAGCGAATCGTCAGCGTTTTCCTCAAAAATGGGGAAGAACTCGATCCCAACCGGACTTATTCAATTACAGTAAACAACTTCCTTGCAGAAGGGGGAGATTTCTTTACCGTCTTCCGCCAAGGGACCAACCGACAGACCGGAGTAACAGATGTCGAGGCCTTGGTTAATTACGTACAGAAGTTGCCCAAGCCATTTACTTATCGAATTGAAGGGCGAATTCGCAAACTTTATTCTTCCTAATAGCCAGGCTGCCGGATAATATCCAGCAGCCTTATTTGTATCCAAATTGTTTCTTTCGAGAACGGAAGGTATACTCCAGAAAGCGGAAAGAAATATTCTTATAGGTTCCCTTGCGGTTCCCATCTTTGCAATAAACGATTTTCGTTTTCTTCTCATTTCTTCTCAACTTATACCGGCTAAATCGTTTCAGAATCTGAGACAACAGGGCACGCGCTTTAGCTTCGCTATCACAATGAATAATAATATCGTCAATATAGCGTTCAAAGGGGATGCTTGGATGGTTTTTCTTCATCCACTGATCAAAGACTTCATGCATATAAAAGTCAGCCAGAAAATAGCTGAGACTGTCATCGTGAGGAATCCCTATATTCCGTTTCAATATAGTGCCATTTTTTAACCGTGTCG
>JBEQAI010000129.1:0-8580 GCA_041640415.1 Ammoniphilus sp.
AGAGCGCGTGGAGAAGAAGCTTAGCAACCAAGGTTTCTTAGCTAAAGCTCCAGAGCAAGTGGTAGAAGAAGAGCGAGCAAAGGGCCGTGATTATCAGGAAAAATTAGAGGCTGTGAAAGCTCGCATTTTGGAATTAAAAAGCTAAAATCAAATGAAGATGACGGAGAGACCCATCATAAGTCTCTCTGTCATTGCTTCTATTGAAATGAGGTAGGGCAATGAGGTCGTTTGAAGAAGCAGTGACCTGGATCCAGGGTTTGCAAAAATTCGGAATAAAGCCAGGCCTTGAACGCATGCAGTGGATGCTAGAACGATTGGATTATCCGCAACGTCGGCTGAAGTTCATACATATCGCGGGTACGAATGGAAAAGGATCGACGGTCCAGTTTATTTCTCGGGTTCTGGAGGAAGCAGGCTATTCGGTTGGCACGTTTACCTCTCCAGCTATGGGGGGATTAAACACCCATGTGAACTGCAACCATCAGCCCATGTCTGAGGAAGCCTTCACGGCGCTTGTAGAGCAGCGGATCCGACCTCTTGCGTCTGAAATCGAGCAGACGGAAGCAGGTTCATTAACCGAATTTGAAGTATTAACTCTTCTGGCCATTTTATACTTTGCGGAAGTGGAATATCCTGATTTTGTGGTATGGGAAACGGGATTGGGCGGACGCCTTGATTCTACGAATGTCGTTACCCCCTTGGTTTCTGTGATTACGAATATTGGATACGACCATATGAATATCCTGGGAAACAGTCTAGAAAAAATTGCAGCAGAAAAAGCTGGCATTATTAAAAATGGATTTCCAGTCATTACGGCTGAAACGAACCCCGTTTCCTTTGAGGTCATCGAACAAACAGCGAAACAAAAAAAATGCGCTTTGTACAGTTTAGGTAAGGACTTTTCCTATTCACGCAAGACTGGGATGCAAGCCGATGAACAAGAGTACTTTGATTTCCGAGGGATTTTTCGAGATTATCCAGGAATTTGTCTCTCCATGCTAGGGGAGCATCAAGTTCAAAATGCCGCTCTTTCTGTTATGGCGCTTGAAGTGCTGCGCCAATACTCTGCCGTGTGGTTTGAACCTGAGCATCTCTTGCAGGGGCTGAAAAAAGCACAATGGCCTGGTAGATTTGAAATTGTGCAAAAAAAACCATTCCTTATTTTGGATGGAGCACATAATATAGAAGGGATGAGAACTTTACTCCAAACCGCAAGGGAACGTTTTCCTGGGAGAAAGTTTAAGGTGCTTTTTTCTGTTTTGGCAGACAAAGATACGCAAGCGATTATTCGTGAACTGGTACCCATATGTGAAGAGGTGGTGGCTACTGAGATGGACCACCCAAGGGCATTGCCTTTATCCGATATACTTATGCATTTTCGCGATGAGAGTCCTTGCCTTAATGTAAGAGGGTTCCAGCCATGGCAGCGGGCTTTCGAAGAATGGTACCAATCTAATCAGGCAGATGATGTATTTTTAGTTACAGGATCTTTGTATTTTATCTCTACAATTCGAGAAGCATTGGGCAAAGCGCAAGAGATTTGCTCTGACTTTAAGGAAAAGGCTGGTGAATGAGTTGGCAACACAAACCGAACACGTTCATTTTATTGGGATTGGTGGCTATGGAATGAGCGCGATTGCCAGAGTATTGGTGGATATGGGCTACAAGGTGAGCGGCTCTGACATGGCTAGAAAGGAGCTGACAGATAAGCTTGTATCCAGAGGGGCGCAAGTTTATATCGGTCATGAGGCCAAGAATGTCTTAGGAGCTCAAGTGGTGGTCTATTCAACAGATATCCCGAAGGACAATGTGGAATTATTGGAGGCCAAAAATCAAAACATTCCACTCATTCATCGTTCAGAAATGCTCGCAAGAATACTTAATGAGCGTTCAGGGATAGCGGTTTCTGGAGCCCATGGGAAAACGACGACCTCCTCTATGATTTCTTTAGTCATGGAGAAGGCCGGTGCTGATCCTACTTATATCATTGGCGGAGAAATCGTGGACATAGGCAGTAACGCAAGAGCAGGTAAAGGACCTTTTGTCGTTGCCGAAGCAGACGAGAGCGATGGCTCTTTCTTGAAGTATCATCCAGAAATTGCGGTGGTAACCAATATTGAGCCTGATCACCTGGAAAACTATGAGGGTGACTTTGAAAATCTGAAAAAAGCTTATCGTGAATTTTTTTCCAATGTGAAGGAAGACGGAACGGCCGTAGTTTGTGCAGATGACGATTATATCGCTGATATGCTTCCGGGAGTAAAGTGCAATTATATTACGTATGGACTGGATAAACCGGCTGACTATACAGCGGAAAATGTGGTATATGGTGATCGAACCGTTTCCTTTTCCGTAAAAAAAGGGGAGGAGTTGCTTGGGCAAGTAAAGCTCTCCGTACCCGGCAGGCATAATGTCTTGAATGCATTGGCGACGATTATTGTTTGTTTGCAAGCGGGGATCGGCTTTCCGGCGATTGCTGAAGCGATTAAGTCCTTCCGTGGAGCTAAACGCCGTTTCCAAGTGATTGGGGAAGCCCAGGATGTGCTTGTGGTCGATGATTATGCCCATCACCCAACGGAGATTGAAGCTACCATTCAGGCAGCCAAATCTACAAACAGGCGAATACTTGCCGTTTTCCAGCCGCAGCGCTACACACGAACGTTTTTCTTGCTGGATGCGTTTAGTCGAGCATTCTCTGAGGCGGATCAAGTCATTATCGCGGATATTTATTCCCCGGCGAATGACACCAAAATGGAGGTTACGGCCCAAGCTTTAGTGGACTTAATTAAGCAGAACTCCAACGAAAATACCGTCTACATGCCAACCAAAGATGATGTCTTCGAGCACCTCATGAAAGTCGTGAAGCCAGGAGACCTCGTCATTACCATGGGGGCCGGCGACATATGGAAAGTGGCCGACCGATTGGCAGAGGCATTGGAGAATAAATAGGTGAATAAGAAGAGAGCTCAGTTTTTTGAGAGCTCTCTTTTTTAAAATCTCCCCGAGGTTCTATTAATCTCTCATCGTCATATACATAGACTATAAAGCTATCCAAAAGGAGAGATAAGGATGGACAAGAACCGGGCGAGAATTACCATTAAACTCACTCCCTCAGCTAAGGAGGGACAAGCACCTAAAGAAAGAGAAAATGAGAGAGAGAGGAGAGCAACTGTAGAAGCTCCCCAAGAGGCCTCTCATGAACCTACTCAGGAAACTCCGTCATCCAAGCAAGTACCTGAGGAAGCCGATAAGGTAACTGAACACTCTTCCGATGAATTTACGCCTCGAATCGAGGTAGAGCCAGAGCCATTTACTGCTCGCAAGGAAGTAGCTGCGGGTAAGGAAATGGAGGGGGACGAGCCATCAACTCCCGAATGGAAATTCCCGAGAACAAACAGGCGAAGCTATAAGTCTCGTACTAGAACCTCAAGAGAGGATCAGGCTAAGCGAGTGGTTGGCGTTGCAGCTTCAGTTATAGGGGCCATTGCACTAGGGTTGATTTTTGGATTCGTTGTTCTTGGATTCTTTAAGTCAGGGTTGCTAGACAAATCGGCCACACCTGCATCGAATAGCCCAAGCCTCCAAAATATCGCCAGTGGGCCTAGCCAGGTTCAGGATGGTCCGGCTATAGTTCCGCCTGCTGAGGCAACGACACCTACGGAAGGACAAGCTGAGGGTTCAACAGTCTCCATTACGCTACCATCCCAGAGTGTATTTGTGGTACAGGGAGGCGTATTTCAAGACCAAAAAAGTGCTTCCCCTATGCTTGACAAGATTAAGGCTAAGGGTTGGCCGAGTAGTCTAGTAGGGGAAAAGCCAATCCACCTATTTCTGGGGATGGCGACAGAGAGAGATCATGCTTTAGCCATGGCGGCCCCCTATAAAGAAATGGACGTATATATTAAGGAGTGGGGGGAGGAGTCTCGTACCGTCTCTGTAGTTTTGAAGCCAGGAGCCAACACGACTCAGGAAGAATGGGATCAATGGTTCCAACTAGAGGCCACGATGGTACGAGCCATGGGGGCGGCTATTACTGAAGGGCTCACGACGAGAAAATTATCTGGCGAGACCATGAAAAAGATAACAGATGCTCACCGAAATATGCTTCAACAAGGTCGACTAGTCGTCAGCAAACTGCCTCAGGAACAGCAATCGCTAGGGAATCGGCTGCTAAATGATATTTCAAAAGGGGTATCGGCCTTGGAGCGCTACCAAAAGCAACCGACGGAAGGATATGCATGGCAGGCTCAGCAGGCCTTGATGGACGCTTACTCGAGCAAGAACCAACTCTTTTCTTCATTTAAATAGTTCTTTCACACTCCTTGCCGTTAGGCGGGGAGTGTCTTTTTAAGTTTAGAGGTCGATAATCAGCGGCGTTTGGGCATGAAGAACTTCTTGTTGAACCTAGGTGCTTCTGCTAAACTGATGGTGATATTTAAAGGGTAAATTTTACCTGCAGAGGAGAAAAGAATGAAAGATACCATCGTACTTGTTATCGTTCTATTAGCTGGACTTATTTTCGGCAGCATAATGGGCAAGATATTGGGACAGTATATTCCATTTTTGGAAACGGGAGAACAAATCACATGGAATCCCAAAGGGGACTTTGTCATCATAAAGTACGATCTGCTCGTACAGGTTAAACTTAATTTAAGCGCAATCGCGGGGTTAGTAGGCTCATTTTGGCTGTATAAAAAGATTAAATAGATTATGGGGGGCTTAAATATGGAAGAAAGAACGAAGCAAAGCATCATCTTGGCCTCGTCTTCGCCTAGAAGGCAAGAAATGCTGCGAAACCTAGGATTGGACTTTGCCATTCATCCCAGTGGAGCGGATGAATCCGTAGACGACGGACTTAAACCGTCGGTTATTGTCGAATTATTAGCGGAGCGTAAAGCTGCAGATGTCGCGTCTCATTATCAGGAAGGGCTAGTTATAGGATCAGACACCATCGTGGTGTTAGAGGAGAAAGTATTGGGAAAACCTAAAGACGAACAGGATGCATTTTCCATGTTATCTTCCTTGCAAGGCAAGTCTCACTCCGTTTTTAGCGGTTTAGCGATAATAGATGCAAGGACGGGGAGCAGGAAGATTGGGTATGTTGAAACCAAGGTAACGATGAGGGAGGTTACTTCAGAGGAGATTCGGCAGTATATCGCCACAGGAGAACCCATGGATAAAGCTGGAGCCTATGCGATTCAAGGTTTAGGGTCCATTTTTATTGAAGGGATTGTTGGAGATTATTTCTCTGTTGTAGGCTTGCCTGTGCGACTCATGGCGGATTATCTAGGGGAATTTGGCGTTTCGATCCTGGCGAAATAAAACTTGACATAATATAAAGAACTGGTAATACATTGAAGGTGAGGGGACGTTTATGGGGGAAAAATGGCCTTCCAATCTTCCTTTGGCCGAGCTTCCTAGGGAGAGGATGATCGACAAGGGGATCGATGCTTTATCTAATGCTGAGCTTATAGCTATCCTGTTGCGCACCGGGTCTACAGGCGAACCTGTTATTCAGCTTGCCCATCGCGTATTGGGACATGTTGGAGGATTAAGACAGTTTTTAGATGCTTCGTTGGAAGAATTGGTTAAAGTAAAAGGAGTAGGTACAGCAAAGGCCATTCAGCTATTGGCAGGCATTGAGCTAGGCCGAAGAGTAGCAAAGACGAAACCGGAAGAGCGAGGAGTCATCCGCTCCCCGGAGGATGTGAGCAACCTTTTAATGGAGGACTTGCGTTATCTGACGCAGGAACATTTTGTCTGTCTTTTCCTCAACACCAAAAACCAAGTCATTGCCCATTCAACCGTCTTTATAGGTAGTTTAAACTCATCGATTGTACATCCGCGTGAAGTATTCAAAGAAGCCATTCGCAAGAGCAGCGCTTCCGTCATTTGTCTCCATAATCACCCGAGCGGAGATCCCACGCCAAGCAAAGAGGATATTGAGGTAACGAAACGTCTGATTCAAGCCGGTCAAATCATTGGCATTGATGTTTTAGATCATGTGATCATCGGGGATGGGCGTTATGTTAGTTTAAAGGAAAAGGGATTGATTTGAAAAGTTATATAAAAAGCTCTATAATTAAATGTCAGTGTTTTTCAACACCATTTACATAATAATGCAGGATAACTTCATGAAATAGATGTAGATGTAGAGATAATGGAAGGAGATAATGAGATGTTTGGTGGTTTTTCTCGGGACATGGGTATCGATCTAGGTACAGCCAATACGCTCGTATATGTTAAAGGGAAGGGGATACTCGTTCGAGAGCCTTCAGTGGTAGCGATTCGTACGGATACCGGAACGATTGAAGCCGTAGGAAATGCAGCAAAGAGTATGATTGGTCGTACCCCAGGCAATATCGTGGCCGTTCGGCCCATGAAGGATGGAGTCATTGCGGATTTTGAAACCACAGCAACCATGCTTCGCTATTTTATCCGGCAAGCGCAAAAAAATCGCGGTATTCTCTCACGCCGACCTAATGTTATGGTATGCGTTCCTTCTGGAATCACAGCTGTTGAGAAAAGAGCGGTTGAAGATGCAACCAAACAGGCCGGAGCTAGAGAAGCTTACACGATCGAAGAACCATTTGCGGCAGCGATAGGTGCAGATTTGCCTGTCTGGGAACCAACGGGAAGCATGGTTGTGGATATCGGTGGAGGAACAACGGAGGTTGCTATCATTTCGCTTGGGGGTATCGTGACAAGCCGCTCGATTCGAGTAGCCGGGGACGAAATGGATGAGGCGATCATCCAGTATATCAAGAAAAAGTACAACCTTATGATCGGTGAACGAACATCTGAAACGCTAAAGATGGAAATAGGATCTGCGATGCCCTCAGAAGCCAATGAGAAAATGGATATCAGAGGACGAGACCTCATTTCAGGCTTGCCGAAAACCATTGATGTGACCTCCCATGAGATTACGGACGCTTTACAGGAAACCGTGACAAGCATTATTGAAGCAGTTAAAGTAACCTTAGAGAAAAGTCCTCCGGAATTGGCGGCGGATATTATGGATCGAGGAATCGTACTTACAGGGGGAGGCGCCCTGTTGCGAAACCTTGATAAATTATTGAGTGATGAAACGGGAATGCCCGTGCTTGTAGCGGAAAATGCGCTGGATTGTGTGGCGATTGGTACGGGAAGAGCGCTTGAGAATCTTCATCTCTTCAAGTCTAAGTCAGGCATTACCGCTCGTTCAAAAAGGGGAAGATAGAAAAGCAGGTGTTAAAAGGTGTCTAACTTCTTTGTAAAGCGACGACTGTTGCTCTTATTGCTTAGCTTAATTGTATTAGTGACTACAATGGGAATTACACTAAAGGACAGACCCTTGCCGACGTGGCCTGAGAGATTTGTCCGTGATTCCTTGGCGTTTGCTCAATCTATAATTTATAAGCCCGCTTTTGCTGTAGCGGGCTTTTTTGAGAGTATTGGAGACATATACCAGGTCTATGAAGAAAATAAGGCACTAAAGCAGAACCTTCAGCAATTTGCCCAGGTGACGGCAGATCTAAATGAACTAAAGCTTGAAAACCAGGAGCTTAGAACAATGCTGGAAGCAAAGGAATCCAAGCTTGCGGATTACAAGCTTCGTATGGCCGAAGTGGTGGCACGAAGCCCAGATCGTTGGAATCATACCCTTATTATTGATAAAGGATCGAAAGATGGAATGAGTCCCAATATGGCAGTCATTACGCCAGAAGGGTATATTGGCAGGATTCAAAGTGTCTCTCATTTTTCTGCTCAAGTGGAACTCGTGACAGACATTGAGAGGGGAAATCATATCGGAGCGATTATTCAAGGAAATGAACGCATCTACGGAGTAGTTGAGGGATACGATCCGAAGAATAATCTTCTAGTTATGAGGAAAATACCCATGCAATCCGAAATCGAACCCAAGCAACTGGTAATTACATCAGGGCTGGGAGGAACGATTCCCAAGGGCTTGGTATTGGGGGAAATCGTCTCTGTACGAACCGATGATCAGTTTCTAACCAAGGATGCCTACATTCGACCAAGCGCCAATCTTAACCGATTAGAAAAAGTTTTTGTCGTGGAAAGATCCTTCATTGCTCCAACGGAAATCCCTGCAGCTCCACTGCCAGGCATTCGGGGTTCGAACCCGCCGTCGGGAATGGAATCAGGAGCGGCGGATGACGCGAGAGGGACCGGAGAATGAGATGGGGCGTGTTGTTAGCTGGGTTGTTAGGCATATTCATTATTGAGGGAACCGTATTCCAGGTGTTCCAAGCTCAAGCTCATCTGGGTCAGTGGTTTTTTCTGCCGCGTTTTGTCCTCGTGCTCTTAATTTTCATTTCTCTTTATTTGGGGAGAAGAAGGGCCTTTATTTTAGGGTTATTGTTTGGCCTGCTTTTTGACATTCAATATTGTGACGTAATAGGTGTCTACGCTTTTACCATGGCTTTAGTGCCCTACCTTTCTGCGTTAGCCTATCAATATTTTCAGTTAAATGTACTTTTAATTATGATTACGGTTTTTTTGGGTGTCTGGGTGCATGAAACTGCGGTGTTTTTTTTGTTTGACTTATTCGGATTAACAGGTTATGCCTATCATTGG